>CAIWPS010000276.1 GCA_903914615.1 uncultured beta proteobacterium
CGCAGGCGCAGGCGCCGCCGGCGCGGTGGCGCCCTGCAGCTTCTTCAGGTCCTCGACGTTGCGGTTGAGCTCGGCCAGGCGAGTCTTCTCGTCCTTCTTCTCGGCTTCCTTGGAAGCCCGGCTCTCGGGCGCCGAGGCCTTGACCGCGCCTTGCGAGAGCGTCAGGCGGTCGGGGGCTGCCGCGCCACCGGTCTTGCGGTCGTCGACCTGGGCCTGGACCTGGCCCTTGGCCTGGCGCGGCGGGGCGTTGTCGGCCGCCGTGGTGGCGCCGCTGGCCAGGCGCTGCCGGTAGGCGGCGAAGTCGGCGCTCTGCGCGACGATGATTTCGTGCGCCTCCTGCGTACCCAGCTTGCCGGCCTGTTCGGCCGAGGGCACGGTGAGCACGGCGCCCGACTTCAGGCGGTTCATGTTCTCGCCGCTGAAGGCCTGCGGGTTGCCGCGGAACAGCGACACCAGCATCTGGTCGAGCGAGATGCCGGGCCGCTGCGTGCGGCCGGCGATGCGGCTGAGCGAGTCGCCCGGGTTCACGCGCACCTGGTCACCCGCCGGGCCGGCCACCGTCGGGCGCGCCACCTCCACCGCGGCCGGCCGCGGCGCGGCACGCGGGGCCGCAGGGGGCGCCGCAGCCACCGTGGGTGCAGGCGGCGGGGCCGCCGGCGGCGTCGTGGTCGGGGACGCTGGCGCGGGGGCCATCTGGGGCGTCACTGCCGGGGCGGGAGCCTGGGCCAGCCGCGTGGCGGTGGGCGGGTCGAACAGCATCGTGTACTCGCGAACCAAGCGCCCGCTGGACCAGGTGGCCTCGATGATGACGTCGACGAAGGGTTCGAGCACCGCGCGGTCGCTGGTCACGCGCAGGTAGGACCGGCCGTCGGCGCGCCGCTGCACCTGCACCTGCGCCGAGGCCAGCGAGCTGTTGTATTCGACACCTGCGGCGTGATAGGCCTCGGGCGGCGCCACGCGCAGCTTCAGCGACGAAGCTTCCTCGGGCGTGATGCTGGTGACCTCGATCTCGGCCTTGAGCGTTTCGCCCAGGGCCGACTGCACGTTCAGCCGCCCCAGCCCCAGGGCCGCGGCCTGCGTGCCCCACAGGCACGCGGTGGCCAGGGCCACGGAGTTCAGCGCAAAGCGCGCCACCATCTTCGAGCGTTGTTCCAAGGCAGTTCCCCCACGCGATCGGACGGCGTTGCGCAAGGAGCCGGCCGCCATTTCTTCAAGCCGCCGGTCGCCCCGCCGTTTCGCAAGGCGCCCCATGGGCGGAAATCGCAACAGTATCAAGCATATAGGAGCGCATGCTCAGGTTCCGCCTGATGTGGGCCGGGGAAATGGTTTGTTTCTGCACCTTGGGCGGCTTGTTGCCGGTGGACAACGAGCGGATTTCCCGGCTCTATTGCTGAAGCAGGATGCGCAGCATGCGTCGCAAGGGCTCGGCTGCGCCCCAGAGCAACTGGTCGCCAATGGTGTAGGCACCCAGGTACTGCGTGCCGATGGCGAGCTTGCGCAGGCGGCCGACGGCGATGTCCATGGTGCCGGTGACGGCCACGGGCGTCAGGCCGCGCACCGTGTCCTGGCGGTTGTTGGGCACATACCGGACCCACTCGTTGTCGGCGCGGATCATCGCTTCCAGGTCGGTCAGCGGCACGTCCTTCTTCAGCTTGAAGCTCAGCGCCTGGCTGTGGCAGCGCATGGCGCCGACGCGCACACAGATGCTGTCGATGGGCGTGGCCTCGGTGCCGAAGCCCGGGCCGCGACCGAGGATCTTGTTGGTCTCGGCGCCGCCCTTCCATTCCTCCAGGCTGGTGCCGTCGCCGCGGTCGCTGTCGATCCAAGGGATCAGGCTGCCGGCCAGCGGCACCATGAAGTTCTGCGTCTCTGCGGCGGACAGGCCGCGCTGCGTGGCCGCGACCCGGCGGTCGATTTCGAGGATGGCGCTGGCGGGGTCGTCCAGCAGCGGCCGCACCGCCGCGTTCAGCGTGCCCATCTGCGTCAGCAGCTCGCGCATGTGCTGCGCGCCGCCGCCGCTGGCCGCCTGGTAGGTGGTGGCCGTCATCCACTCGACGAGGTCGGCCTTGAACAGCGCGCCCAGGCCCATCAGCATGCAGCTCACGGTGCAGTTGCCGCCGATGTAGTCCTTCACGCCCTTGGCCAGCGCGGCATCGATCACGGGGCGGTTGACGGGGTCGAGGATGATGACGGCGTCGTCGTTCATGCGCAGCGTCTTCGCGGCGTCGATCCAGTAGCCCTTCCAGCCCGCGGCGCGCAGCTGCGGGTAGACAGCCTTGGTGTACTCGCCGCCCTGGGCGGTGATGACGATGTCGCAGCGGCGCAGCGCCGCGATGTCGTTTGCGTCTTGCAGCTTCGTCTCGTTCTTCGCCTCGGCCGGGGCGGCGCCGCCGGCGTTGCTGGTGGAGAAGAACACCGGCTCGATGAGCGCGAAGTCGCCCTCGGCGCGCATGCGGTCGAGCAACACCGAGCCGACCATGCCGCGCCAGCCGACCAATCCTACGAGTGCCATGTCAGTTTCGCCTTTCCGTTGACTCGGACCCCTGGGTGCCTCCGGCTCGTGTCGCCGGGGTCCGAAGGGTGGGGCGAGACGATCCGAGACGCTAGGTCCTGGTGGTGATCGTTTTGCCGGTGATGGCGGCGACGACCGCATCACCCATCTCGCGTGTGCCGACCCTGGTCGTGCCCTCGCTCCAGATGTCGCCCGTGCGCAGGCCGGCCGACAGCACAGCCTGCACCGCCGACTCGATGCGGTCGGCAGCGGCAGCTTGTTGGAGCGAGTAGCGGAGCATCATGGCAGCAGACAGGATTGTAGCCAGCGGGTTTGCAACACCCTTGCCGGCGATGTCGGGCGCGCTGCCGTGGCTGGGCTCGTACAGGCCCTTGTTGTGGCGGTCCAGCGAGGCGCTGGGCAGCATGCCGATGGAGCCGGTGAGCATGGCCGCCTCGTCGGACAGGATGTCGCCGAACATGTTGCCGGTGACGACGACGTCGAAGGCCTTGGGCGCCTTCACGAGCTGCATCGCCGCGTTGTCGACGTACATGTGCTGCAGCTCGACGTCGGGGTACTGCGCGTGGACCTCGGTGACGACGTCCTTCCAGAACTGGAAGGTCTCGAGCACGTTGGCCTTGTCCACCGAAGTGACCTTCCTGCTGCGCCTGCGCGCGGCCTGGAAGGCGACATGGGCGATGCGCTCGATCTCGGGTCGGCTGTAGCGCATGGTGTCGAAGGCTTCCTCGGCGCCGGGGAAGTGGCCGTCGACGGCGGTGCGGCGGCCACGCGGCTGGCCGAAGTAGATGTCGCCGGTGAGCTCGCGGATGATCAGGATGTCCAGCCCTGCCACCAGCTCGGGCTTCAGGCTGCTGGCATGGGTGAGCTGCGGGTAGCACAGCGCCGGGCGCAGGTTGGCGAACAGGCCCAGGTGCTTGCGCAGGCCCAGGATGGCCTGCTCGGGGCGCAGCGCGCGTTCGAGCTTGTCGTACTTCCAGTCGCCGACGGCGCCGAACAGCACCGCATCGGCCGCCTGCGCCAGCTTCAGCGTGCTCTCGGGCAGCGGGTGGCCGTGTGCTTCGTAGGCGGCGCCGCCGACGAGGGCGGTCTCGGTCTCGAAGTGCAGGTCAAGCACGTTCAGCACGCGCACGGCCTGCTCGACGATCTCGGTGCCGATGCCGTCGCCCGGCAGGATGGCGATCTTCATGGATGCGGTTCTTTCTCGGGTGGATCGGTGAGGCCGTGCACGAGCGTGTACTCGCAGCACTTGAAGACCAGGTAGCAAAGCAGGCTGGTGTAGCCAGTGAGAAGGATCTCCAGCAGCTGCCGCGCCGCGCCGTCGGCCAGTGCCATGAAACCGTACTCGGCGATGAACTCGATGTTGGCCTGCAGCACGTGGACGAGGTTGAGCGTGCCGGCCCCGAAGAGCAGGAAGGCCAGCCCCATCACGAGGAAGGTCAGCCAGCGGCGGCGGAACACCCAGCGGTGGAGCAGGCGGCGGACCATGGGCTCTACAGCTGCCGCTGCGCCAGCCAGGGCATGCGCGCCAGGCGCTCGGCTTCGAAGCTGCGGATCTTGTCGGCGTGGCGCAGCGTCAGCCCGATGTCGTCGAAGCCGTTCACCAGGCAGTACTTGCGGAAGGGCTGGACATCGAAGGGCAGCTCGCTGCCGTCGGCTTTCACCACGACCTGGCGCGGCAGATCGATCGTGAGCTGGTAGCCGGGGAAGGCGTAGACCTCGTCGAACAGGCGCGCCACCTGAGACTCGGCCAGGACGATGGGCAGCACGCCATTCTTGAAGCAGTTGTTGAAGAAGATGTCGGCGTAGCTGGGCGCGATCAGTGCCCGGAAACCGTACTGCTGCAGCGCCCAGGGCGCATGTTCGCGGCTGGAGCCGCAGCCGAAGTTGCTGCGCGCCAGCAGCACGCTCGCACCCTGGTAGCGCTTCTGGTTGAGCACGAAATCCGGGTTGGGCTTGCGCGACGCCGGGTCCTGGCCGGGCTCGCCCGGATCGAGGTAGCGCCAGGCGTCGAACAGGTTGGGCCCGAAACCCGAACGCGCGATCGACTTCAGGAACTGCTTCGGGATGATGGCGTCGGTGTCGACGTTGTCGCGGTCCATCGGCGCGACCAGGCCCTTGTGGACGGTGAAGGCTTCCATGCGTTCTTTCCTTTCAGCCGATGCGGCGCACGTCGACGAAGTGGCCGTTCAGGGCCGCGGCCGCGGCCATCGCCGGGCTGACGAGGTGGGTGC
>CAIWPS010000277.1 GCA_903914615.1 uncultured beta proteobacterium
AGACGTCGCTTCAGCACGAGTCGTGCTGCGGTATGCCCTCGAAGTGAATCAAACAGGCCGGGAACCGCGCCTAGACGGGGGTGTCTTTCGTCCCCGTGAAACTCCATCCTTTGCGCAAGCATAGGCTGGAGTAGTTCATATAAGGGCCGGCCTGCCACATCGTCAGCGGCTGCTCTGGAGCATGGCCGCGTTCAAGCGGCTGTCGATGCAGGACCCATTGCCAGTCGCAGAAATCTTGCGCCAGTCGCAACAAGTCTGGTGCCCTACGCCAGTCCGGCATACCTCGGGCTGGTCCACTGCGAGGCCGAGTCGTTCGCTGCCGCCAGCGAATCGAAGCAGAAAGCGCAGAATTCACCGCTCCCACGCAATCGCTACCCACCATTTTCCCAAGGCATCCGCGAACCGTCGCACAGGCCCAGCAGGCTCTCGACGCGACGCGCGGTTCGCGCATGGCACATCGTAGAATTACGCAAGCGGCCTGGGAAGAGCTCGCCGGGGTCACAGAGTGGGTGCCCAAACTCCGAAAGACCGAGACCATGCCCCGCCGCCAGGTCCAGACGACTCTCTCGAGCGTCGCTCTCGCTGTCGCCGTCACTGCGTCTGGCCGGGCCCGCGCCTGGGGCGCCGAAGGTGACCGCCTGCTGGCGTTGGAGCCCGGTGCCAAGCTGGCGTTGATCTCGACCTGGCCCGACGAGGTCAGAACCCCGGCCAAGGCACCCTGGCACTACGTCAACCTCCGCGCGACTGACCTACGTACCACAACACGGCCAAGGTCCAGTCACCGCCTCTGGCAACTGAACCTCGTGCTTTCAACTGACCGCGCTTGGCAAAATCCGACGAGGCACTGCAGGTACCCCGCGGCAGGCATGGGGGCTTGTTCGTGAGTGCAGGGGCCGCAGGCCTCCCGCTCAAAGCGGCACCGGCACGGAGCCCTGGGTGAGTTAGTCTAAAGTCGGGCAATGCGCTCCCTGAGGCGGTCTGGAAGTACCTCGTGCCGCAAGAAAATCCTACGCTTGTCACCGAAGTACGGCGTCTCGATGCGCTCCAGCAACTACTTGTGCTGGACACAGAACCAGAGCCGCTGTTCGATGCGATAGCCCGTCAGGCTTGCGAGGTCTGCGGCACCCCCATCGCGCTGGTCAGCTTCATCGATTCGGATCGCCAGTGGTTCAAAGCCAATGTCGGCTTGCCAGGATTGCTGCAGACGCCGCGCAAGCTGGCGTTTTGCGCGTACACCATCACCCAGAGCTCGCTCTTTGAGGTCGGCGACGCGGCTGGAGACCCTCGCTTCACGACGAACCCCTTGGTGACGGGTCCGACTGAAGTCCGCTTCTACGCAGGTGTCCCGCTTGCGCTGGCGGACGGCGAGCGAGTCGGGACGCTTTGCGTCCTCGACCGTCGGCCACGCCAGCTGGAGCCATCGCAAAGGCAGGCGCTGCACTCCCTTGCCGAGCTAGCGGCGGCAGCCCTGACCATGCGCCAGAGTCTCAAGACCCAGGCACTCGCCGCGCGCAGCAGCGACGAGGTCGGGGCAGCACAGGCCGAGTCGCACTACCGCACCATCGTGGAGGACCAGCTCGAACTGGTTTCGGTGGCGCAGCTCGATGGCACTCTGGTCTACGTCAATCCGGCCTATGCACAGCATTTCGGCAAGACGCCGGCAGAGCTGGCCGGCGTCAGCCTGTACGACTACGTCGATGCGGTGGACCGAGACGCGGTGCGCCAGTTGGTGTCCCGGTTGGCCGCGTCCGGAGGTACTGCGACCACCGAGAACCGCATGAGAGATGCCACCGGCGCCGAACGGTGGGTGGCCTGGACGAACCGGATCCGGATCGACGGCATCGGGCGGCCGATGCTGCACTCTGTGGGGCGGGACGTGACCGAGCGCAAGGCGGCGGAGGATGCGCTTCGAGCCAGCCAGGCCTTCATGACCCGCTCAGGCCGGGTTGCAGGGGTCGGGGGCTGGGAGCTGGATATTGCCAGTGGGCGAGTAACCTGGTCGGAAGAGACGCTGCGCATCCACGAGGTTGGCGACGACTTCAGGCCCACGCTGGACAGCGCCATCGCCTTCTACGCGCCACAGGCACGCCCTGCGATCGAGGACGCCGTCAAGCGCGGCATGGAGACCGGGCAGCCTTGGGACCTGGAGCTGCCACTGACCACGGCAAAAGGTCGCAGCATCTGGGTCCGGGCAGTTGGCGAGGTCGAGCGGGTCGACGGACACCCCGTGCGCCTGATCGGAGCATTTCAGGACGTCACCGCCAGACGCCAATTGGAGGCGCAAGTCGTCGACAACGAGCGCTTCCTGCGGCAGCTCACCGACAGCCTGCCCTTGCGGATTGCGTACCTCGACCGAGAGCGCCGCTATCGATTCGCTAACAAGGAACTGCTCAGGCACTTCGGTCGAACGCGGGAAGAAGTGATCGGACGCACTCGCGCCGAGCTCAGGCCGCAGGAGGATGACACGCTCCTGGGCCTGCGTGCCCAGGAGGCGCTGTTGGGCCAAGCGCAGCACTTTGAGTTTGACGAACCCGTCGATGGCCAGACCCGAAGAATCGAGAACCGGCTAATCCCGGATCGTGGACTGGACGGCCAAGTGCGCGGCTTCTTCGTGACCGGCGTGGACATCACGCAACGCAGCGCCGCCGAGGATGCCCTGCACGAACTGACAGCCATTTTCGACAACACCACCGACTTCATCGTCCAGACGGACTGGCGTGGTCGCATCACCTACCTGAACCCGTCGGCGCGGGCAGCGCTTGGCATCGCACCCGACGAGCCCATCGACGGCCTGGACTTCGGCCGGTTCAACACCCCAGACACCAACAGGAAGTTCGCTCAGGAAGTCGTGCCTGTGGTCAAGAAGACGGGCGTCTGGGTCGGCGAGAACACCGTCATCCTCGCCGGTGGGCGCGTCGTGCCGGTGAGCCACATGGTGTTGGCGCATCGCGATGAACAGGGTCGCGTCCAGAGCTATTCAGGAATCCTTCGGGATGTGTCCGCCCAGACCCTCGCCGGGCAGGAGATCGCACGCCAAACGGAGACGCTGCGCCTGGTGGCCGAGGCCATACCGGCCACGGTAACGGTGATAGATATCGACGGCAGCTATCGTTTCGTGAACACCGCGTTCGAGCGCTGGTGCGGACTGCCGCGCGCTGAGATCCTCGGGCGCAAGGCATCCGAGGTCTTCGGGGAGGCGGGATTCGCCCGGCGATTGCCGTGGATACACCGCGTGCTGCTCGGAGAGGAGGTGACCTTTGAGTTGGCCCAGGGCGGACCCGGGGAGCAGCGCTACACCCAGATCACCTACGTGCCGCTGCGGCTGAGCACCGGTAAGGTAGATGGATACGTTTCTGTCGCACAGGACATCACGCGGCAGAAGCTGGAGGAGGTGCGACTGAAGGCGCTGGCGCAGAAGGATGCGCTAACGGGCCTTTTCAACCGGGCAGGCTTTGAAGAAGCTCTGCAAGGGATGGAAGCCACTGGCCAGTCCCTGGCGCTGCTCTATATCGACTTGGACCTGTTCAAGCCCGTGAACGACACCTATGGCCATCCCGTGGGCGATGAAGTCCTGCGAAGTTTCGGCCAGCGCCTGACACATCTCGTGAGACCCACTGACTTCATCGCTCGCATGGGCGGTGACGAGTTCGCGATTGCGCTGTCTGGCCTCCCAGATGGCGACCATGCTGGGGCGCTTGCGGAGAAGGTCCTGGCGGCGGCCAAGCGGCCGTTCGAAATTGGGCAATTTGTAGTGATCGTCAGCGCCAGCGTAGGCGTGGCCTACAGCGAGCCGGGTCAGGTCGACTGGCGGGAGCTTGTCGCTCGCTCCGACCAGAAGCTCCTCATTGCGAAAGCTGCAGGGCGAGGCAGGCAGTTTTCAGAGACCCGATGAGAGCTGGAATGCCCGTCAGGAACCGCTCCGGGCTCGCCGTAGGTCATTCACCCCAGGCAGATGCGGGTGACAGACAGCCCAGTTCGGCCCAATCGTGTGTATTGCATTGCGGGTTCCATGTTGTCGGGTGGGATCAGCCTATCAGCGTCGCGTAAAGGCTATGGGTTTTCGCGGATGCGGAAAGCGCGCGCGTGGCCTCAGCATGAACGGGTCGGTGGGAGTTCGCCACTGGAACACGAACCTTGGAGACGACATGAAAAGGAATTTGCCGCAACGCTGCGCGCGGGCCACCGCTGCCGCATGGGTGGCGCTGGGAGCGGTCGCGACGGTGGGGCCGGCGCGGGCCGCCGACCCGATTCGGATTGCCGTGATCTCGGAGGCGCAGGCCGTCGCCGGTTCGTCCATCGGCCCGGCAGCACAGCTGGCGGCCGAGGAGATCAATGCCAAGGGCGGCGTCGATGGCCGCAAGATCGAGATCGTGGTCTACGACGACCACTCCTCTTCCGCCGAGGCCGTGCGCGCCTTCCAGCGCGCGGTCAGCGAGGACAAGGTCAACGCCGTCATCGCCAGCTACATCTCCGAGGTCGTGCTCTCGCTGGAACCCTGGGCCGGGCGCCTCAAGACGCTGATGATCACGCCCGGCGCGGCGTCGGACGTGATCACCGCCAACATCGCCAAGGACTACGAGCACAACAAGTACACCTTCCACGGCTACCTCACGTCCAGCGCGCTGGCCGGCCTGGTCTGTGATGCCGCGAAGGACCTGCTCGTCACGCCGTACAAGATGAAGACCGCCGTCATCGTCAGCGAAGACGCGGCTTGGACGACGCCGCTGGACGCCGGCTACGAGGCCTGCCTGCCCAAGATCGGGCTGAAGGTGCTGGACCACATTCGCTTCTCGCCCGACACCACCGACTTCACGCCCATCTTCAACAAGATCGAGGGCCTCAAGCCCGACGTGATGATCACTGGCATCTCCCATGTGGGCACCCAGCCCACGGTGCAGTGGAAGAGCCAGCAGGTGCCCATCCCGATGTTCGGCATCTCCTCGCAGGCGACCAACTCAACCTTCTGGAAGGACACCAACGGCGCCACCGAAAGCATCCTGTACAACGCCGTGTCGGGTCCAGGCGTGGCGGTCACACCCAAGACGCTGCCCTTCGTCGATGCCTACGTGAAGAAGTACGGCAACACGCCTTCGTACTCGGGCTACACCTCCTACGACGAGGTCTACATGATCGCCGACGCGGTGCGCCGCGCCGGCTCCACCGACAGCGACAAGCTGGTGGCGGCGATGGAGGCCACCGACTACATCGGAACCGTCGGCCGCGTCGCCTTCCTGTCCAAGGGCGACCCGCACGTGCATGGCCTGCGCACCGGGCCCGGCTACATCACCGGGCTGATGCTGCAGTGGCAGGATGGCAAGCAGAGGAACATGTGGCCCAAGGAGCTGGCCGCGGGCGAGCTGAAATTCCCCGCCTTCGTCAAGCTGCCGCCGCGTTGACCGCCGGCCGTGCGGGCCGCCTGGCGGCGGCCCGCAGACACCCCACTCACTTCGACTGACGGGCTGCTAGCCTGCGCATGCTGTTCTGGCAGATCCTTCTCGACGGCTTCGCCATCAGCGCCCTGTATGCGCTGGGCGCGACGGGCTTCACGCTGATCTTCGGCGTCTCCGGCGTGCTCAACCTGTCGCACGGGGCGATCATGGTCGGTGCCGCCGTGGCCGCGTGGGCGGCGGCCGGTGAATTGCACGTCGGTGCCGGTCCGGCCGCACTTATCGGCGTGGGTGTGGGCGTGTTGCTGGCCTTCGCCACCTACTTCTTCACCGTGCGGCCCATCCAGCGTTCGGCCAAGGTGGCCGAGACCGAGAAGGAAATCTTCATCCTCACCTCCACGCTGCTGTGGGGGATCATGGTGCAGGAGCTGGTGGCCTACCTCTACACCAACAACGCCAAGACGGTGGAGCCTATCGTGCAGGGCGTGGTCACCATGCTGGGCGTGCGCACGCCGGCCAACGAATTCTTCACGGCGGCGGTCTGCTGGGGCGTCATCGGGCTGCTCTGGCTGCTGGTGAACAAGACGCGCCGCGGCAAGGCGGTGCTGGCGGCGTCGATGAACCCGCGCGGCGTCACGCTGCTGGGCATGGAACTGTCGAGCATCTACCTCACGGTCTGGGCCGTGTACGGGTTGCTGGCCGGTATCGCCGGCGTGCTGCTGGGCATGTTCCTGGGCGTCAGTTCTTACAGTGTCGGGCCGCTGACGGCCAGCGCCTTCTCCATTGTCGTGCTGGGCGGGCTGGGCAGCGTCTCCGGCTCGCTGATCGCGGCCTATGTCGTCGGCTATCTGGAGACGCTGACCGCCTACCTCGTGTCGCCGGCCTACCGCACGATTCCTTCGCTGCTGCTGCTGGTGCTCGTGATGTACCTGCGTCCGCGCGGCCTCTTCGGGCGGAGGTGAGCATGCGCCAGGCCTGGTCTTCGCGCCTGTTCTGGATCGCCATGGTGGCGCTGGCCGGTGGTGCGGTGCTGCCGCTGTTCGCTTCCGGCTACGTGCTGGGCCTGCTCACGGTGGCCTTCTACACGGCCGTGTTCGCGATGTCCTGGGACCTGTTGTTCGGCTTCGCCGGCGAGGTCAACTTCGGCCCCACCTTCCTCATCGGCCTGGGCGCTTACACGGCAGGCATCTTGGACGCGCGGCTGTCACCCAACATCTCGATTGCGCTGTGCGTCGCCGCGGGTGCCACCGCCGCGGTGGTCGGAGGCGTCGTGCTGGCGCTGCCTGCGCTGCGCCTGCGCGGGCCCTATTTCGGCCTGACGACGCTGGTGGCGGTGCTGATGCTGCAGAACTTCGTGGTCGTGTTCGCCGACCTCACGGGCGGCGAGATCGGCCTGCCGGTGCCCGACGTGATCTCCATCGACGCCAGGGTCAACTACTGGATCGCCTTCGGCTTCATGGCCGTCAGCGGCGGGATCCTGTTCGGCCTCTCGCGCTCGGCCATCGGGCTCATCCTGCAGGCCAGCGGCCAGGATGCGGTGCAGGCCGGCGCCTTGGGCTTCAACGTTGCCAAGCACAAGCTGGCGGCCTTCATTGTCAGCGCTTTCTTCTCGGGCCTGGCCGGGGCGCTGATGGTCTTCTACATGGGCACGGCCAGCGTGGGCACCTTTGTCGACATTTCGGTGGGCGTGCAGGTAATCATTGCCGCGGTGCTGGGCGGGCGACGCACCGTCATCGGCGCAGCGCTGGGCGCCATCTTCCTCATCGCTGCCGGCGAGTTGCTGCGGCCGCTTGGCGAGATGGCCACGCTAATCGTGTCCGCGGTCGCGCTGCTGGTGATTCTGTTCTTCCCCGACGGCTTCCTGGGCATGCTGCGCGGGCGCGGCCGGCCATGAATGCGGCGGTCGCCCCGATGCTGGAAGTCTCCGGCCTGACCAAGCGCTACGGCGGCCTGGTCGCGGTGAGGAACCTCAGCTTCGCGATCCGGCCCGGCGAGATCCTGGGCCTCATCGGGCCCAACGGCTCGGGCAAGTCCACGGCCATGAAGACCATCATGGGCGTCGAGCCGCCAACCTCGGGCTCGATCAAGCTGGACGGCGTCGAGATCGGCGGCCTGCCCTCGCACCGCGTGGCGCGGCTGGGCGTGGGCCTGGTGTTCCAGCATTCCCGGCCGCTGAACCGCCAGACGGTGCTCGAGAACATCAAGGTCGCGCTGCTGCCCGACAAGCTGACGCAGCTGTTCGCCGGCGCCGATGTCGATGCACGCGCCCGCGACATCGCCCGGCGCGTCGGCCTCAGCGCCGTCATCGATCGTAAGCCGCCGACCCTGGCCTTCGCCGACCTGCGCCGGCTGGAACTCGCCAAGGCCGTGGCGCGCAGCCCGAAGCTGGTGCTGGTCGACGAGCCCTTCGCCGGCCTGACGGCGTCCGAGGTGGGCGCCTTCTCCGAGCTCATCCAGGCGTTCCGTGCCGACGGCTGCGCCGTGTTGCTGGTGGACCACAACGTCAAGAGCGTCTCGGCGCTGGTCGACCGCGCGCTGGCGATGTACCTGGGCGAGTGGATCGCCGAGGGCGCTGCAGCCGACGTGATGCGCGACGAGACCGTGCGCCGCGTCTACCTGGGCGGCGCGCTGACCAGTGCCGCGCGTCCCGAGTCCACCTTCACCGATCGCGTGCCGGCGCTGCAGGTACAGCAGGCCGGCGTGGTCTACGGCAAGGCACTGGCGCTGCAGGAGGTGTCACTGCACGTGCACGAGGGCGAGTTCGTCTCGGTGGTGGGCCTAAACGGCGCCGGCAAGACCACTCTCTTCAACGCCATCTCGGGGCTGGTGCCGTACACGGGCCGCATCGAATGGATGGGGCGGGACCTGGGCGGCAGCAGCGCCGCGACCATCGCGCGCAGCGGCATCGTGCAATGCCCCGAGACTCGCGAGCTCTTCGGCGAGATGTCGGTGCGCGAGAACCTTGACCTCGGCGGCAACGCCCTGCCCGATGCCGAGCGCAGCGAACGACTGGCGTGGCTGTTCGAGCTCTTCCCCATTCTGCGCGACCGCCAGGGCCAGATGGCGCGCACGCTCAGCGGCGGCGAGCAGCAGATGCTGGCCATCGCGCGGGCATTGATGATGAAGCCCAAGCTTCTGATCCTGGACGAGCCCACGCTGGGCCTGGCGCCGGTCATCCTAGAGACCTTGTCCAAGGCGCTAGAGAAACTGCGCCAGACGACTTCGATCAGCGTGCTGTTGGGCGAGCAGAACGTCACCTTCGCGCTGCCGCATGCCGACCGCGTGTACGTGCTGGACCACGCGAAGATCGTCTGGGAAGGCCCGCCGCAACGCTTCGAGGAAGAGGCCGCGGCGACCTATCTCTGAGCGCCGGGCAGGCCGGCCGCCGTGCCACCCGAGTCTTCGGTACGCCAGCGCACTGACGGTCCTGACAGGGCCGGATTCAATGGTTGGACTTACCCGGGACGGCCCGCCCCGGGCTTCCCAGAGCGAGCCCGACATGACGACCTTGAACCCCATCACCGCGTTTCTGACGATACTGTCTATCGTTGCCGGGCTGGCCGTCGGCTTCTGGGTGAACGAGGCCCTGGCGCTGATGTTCTTCGTCGCGGCGGCCCTCGTCGCGATGTCGCTCAAGATGGCCAACGTGTGGCAGAAGTTCGTGATCCTCAGGATGGGCAAGCTGCAGGGCGTGAAGGGCGCCGGCCTATTCGCCATCATCCCCATCCTGGATAGCATCGCCGCGGTGATCGACGAACGCATCCAGACCACCGCCTTCAACGCCGAGCAGGCACTGACGAAGGACACGGTGCCGGTCAATGTCGACGCCATCATCTTCTGGCATGTCCACGACGCCGAGAAGGCCGCGCTGGCCATCACCGACTACCGCGAAGCGATCGACCGCGTGGCCCAGACCTCGCTGCGCGAGATGATCGGCTCGTCGATGCTGGCGGCGCTGCTGTCAGACCGCAAGGACGCGGACGAGCAGCTGAAGGACGAGATCGGCAGGAAGACCGCGCCCTGGGGGATCACGGTCAGCTCGGTGGAAATACGCGACGTGGCCATCCCCGTGGCCCTGCAGGACGCGATGTCGCGTCAGGCCCAGGCCGAACGGGAAAAGCAGGCGCGGGTCATCCTAGGTTCGGCCGAGGCCGCGATCGCAGGGAAGTTCGTCGAGGCGGCCGAGGTCTATGCCGGCCACCCGGTGGCGCTGCAGTTGCGCGCGATGAACATCATCTACGAGACCACCAAGGAACGCGGCGCGACGATCCTGATGCCGAGTTCGATGGTCGACAGCCTCAACCCCTCGGCGGCGATGCTGGCGCTGACGATGGGAGACACCGAACCGCCCGCACGTGAACCCGTGCCGCAACGTGAGCTGCCACTGCAACGAGCGGTCGGCCCTACCCCCGCCACCGGACCCGCGCAGCACCCCGCCACGCGCGCTGGGACTTGATCTCCAGCGCCCGGGTCCTTGCTCGCGCCCGCGGCGAGCCAGCACATCGGGTACGCTGGGGCTATGAATGCTCCCACTGCACGCACCGGCGCCGACCTGCTCTGCGAGACCCTGCTCGAGCAAGGCGTGGATCATTGCTTCGCCAACCCGGGTACCTCGGAGATGCACTTTGTCGCGGCGCTGGACAGACAGCCGCGCATGCGTTGCGTACTTGGCCTGTCCGAGGGCGTGGTGACGGGTGCGGCCGACGGCTACTCGCGCATGGCCGACCGGCCGGCCTGCACGCTCTTGCACACCGGTCCCGGCCTGGCCAACGGGCTGGCCAACCTGCACAACGCGCGGCGCGCCTCCACGCCCATCGTCAACGTCGTCGGTGACCACGCGACCCACCACGCAGAACACGATGCCCCGCTGGCTTCGGACATCGAAGGCCTGGCGCGCCCGATGTCGCACTGGGTCGCGCGCAGCACCTCCGCGGCAGGGCTGGGCGAACTGGCGGCGCAGGCCGTGCAGCAGGCGTCGACACCGCCGGGCCGCATCGCGACCCTGATTTTGCCGGCCGACCACGCGTGGACAGCGGTCGACGAACGGGCCCCGCCGCTGCGTCCGCTGCCCCAATCGGCAGCGCCGCGCGAATCGGCACTCGCGGAAGCATCGGCCGCGCTGCGTGGGCCAGGTACCGTGCTGATGCTCGCCGGCCGCGTGCTGCGCGACGAAGGGTTGACGCTGGCCGCACGCATCTGTGCGACCACCGGCTCGCGGCTGCTGACGCAGCAGGCCAACGCGCGCGTGGAGCGCGGCCTGGGCCGCGTGATGATCGACCGCGTGCCTTATGTCGTCAGCCAGGCGCTGCAGTCGCTGCAGGACACGCGCTGCCTGGTGCTGGTGGGTGCCAAGGCGCCCGTGGGCTTCTTCGCTTACCCGGGCAAGCCGGGCAGCATGCTGCCGGCGGGCTGCCCCGTGATCGTGGCCACGAATCCCGAGGAGGACGGACTGGCCGCGCTGCGCGAACTCGCGGCACGCTGCGGCGCCGCGGCCGATGCGCACCGGCCGCTGCTGGCGCAGCGGCGCGACTTGCCTATGCCCCGCGGCGCTCTGACGGCCGCCTCCGTGGCCCAGGCTGTGGTGGCTCTGCTGCCCGAGCAGGCGATCGTCTGCGACGAGAGCGTCAGTTCAGGTCGCGACTTCTTTCCGATGAGCTGGCACGCCGCCCCGCACGACTATCTGCAGCTGACGGGTGGCGCGATTGGCCTGGGGCTTCCGTTGGCCACTGGCGCGGCCATTGCGGCCCCGCAGCGTCGGGTGGTTTCGCTGCAGGCCGATGGCAGCGCGATGTACACGCTGCCGGCTTTGTGGACGCAGGCACGCGAAAACCTGGACGTCGTCACCGTCATCTTCTCGAACCGCCGCTACGCCATCCTGCACGGCGAGTACGCGCAGGTCGGCGCCGGCGCGCCAGGCGCCAATGCGCGCCGCCTGTTCGACCTGGTGGACCCGGCGCTGGACTGGGTCAAGCTAGCCGAGGGCCTGGGTGTCGAGGCGGCACGCGCCGACAGCGCCGAGCGCTTCAACGAGGTCTTCGCGGCGGCATCCAGGCGTCGTGGCCCCTTCCTGATCGAAGCTGTGATCTGAGCCGCCGACGCAGTCAAGCTCCGGCTTTCAGTCTTTCGTTCTGCGGGAACATGGCGCGCCGTGCTTCGTCGTCCAGCTCGGTCTTGAACGCGTGCCGGTCCTTCAGTGCGTCGGCGCGCTCCGTGCTCGGCAGTCCGTCCGTTCACTGCGTCGAAAGGAAGCTTCACATGGGGCAGCTGCTCCCAGGCATCCGCTCCCAGCGCGAAGGGCACGGCCCGCGCCCAGCCCCAGACCGCCATGTCGAGCAGCGTGGAGCGCCCGCTGACCTTGCCACTGAGTTCCGTAGTCTTTGGCCCCCTTGTCAGGCGGCCTTCATTTGGTGCGCTGCTGTCCAGGGTGGATTTAACCCGTCGTCGCAACACGTCCTGACCGGAGGTGTTGATGAGCTCGAAGAAGTTGAAGTCGGATCGGTCGCTCCGCGCGAAGCTGCGCTCGCCTGGAAGACCGCCCGTTCTGAATCGATCAGAGCGATGGCCGTTTTGGAAGGCAATCGCCGAGGGACGTTCCAGCGAGGACGCGGCCAACACCGCCGGCGTGTCGCCGGCCGTCGGCAACCGATGGTTCCGACAATGCGGCGGCACGCCGCCTTCGCGTCAGGCACCGTGGTGCGCACGCCCTTGCCGCGGCGTACGCCTTGCAAGCCGAGTCGCCGCATCAGACGCTCCACCGTGCAGCGCGCCACTGCCACGCCTTCGCGCAGGAGTTGCCGCCACACCTCGTCGGCGCCATAGACCCGTAGGCCCGCGTCGTACACGCGCTGCACCTGCGGCATCAAGCTGGCGTTACGCGGTGCTCGCATTGGCAGCTGCGCTGGGTCACGCTAGCGGGCCGCATGGCGCCGGTACGCCGACCGCGCAACTGCAGCGCGCTGCAGATCGGCATCGACCCCCAGCCGAGCGCGATGCTCGTCGATAAAGGCATTCACTTCCTGTGGTGGCGGTCG
>CAIWPS010000278.1 GCA_903914615.1 uncultured beta proteobacterium
GACCCGCGCGGCAGCGCCCGCCTGGCCCTGGTCGACACGCTGCGCGCCGCCGCGCCCTGGCAGGCGCTGCGCAAGCGCCAGCGCACCGGCGGACCGCCGCGGGCCATCGAGGTGCGCGTCGACGACTTCCACGTCCAGCGCCGCCAGCAGCGCAATTCGACGACGACGCTGTTCGTCGTCGACGCCTCGGGCTCGTCGGCCCTGCACCGGCTGGCCGAGGCCAAGGGCGCCGTCCATCTGCTTCTGGCCGACTGCTACGTGCGGCGCGACAGCGTGGCCGTGATCGGCTTCCGCGGCCGCGGCGCCGAGCTGCTGCTGCCGCCGACACGTTCGCTGGTGCGCGCCAAGCGCAGCCTGGCCGCCCTGCCCGGCGGCGGCGGCACGCCGCTGGCCACGGCCATCGATGCCGCCATCGTGCTGGCGCACCAGGTGCGGCGCAGCGGCGCCACGCCGGTGCTGGTGTTCCTGACCGACGGCCGAGCCAACGTCGCCCGCGACGGCAGCGGCGGCCGCGCCCAGGCCGAGGCCGACGCGCTGCGCGCCGCGCGGCAGCTGCGCGCGGCCGGGCTGGCCAGCCTGCTCATCGACACCTCGCCCGTGCCGGCCGAGGCGGCGCGCCGCCTGGCCCACGAAATGGCCGCCCACTACCGCGCCCTGCCGCGGGCCGGCGCGCAGGCCCTCTCGGCCACCGTGCGCGCGCTGCAGGACGGCCCGGCTGGCCCCTCTGCCGGGCGTGGCTGAGACGAACGCGGTGCCGCTGGGCGACGCGCCCTGGCCGCACCAGGCGCACAGCCTGCGCGTCGACGCCGGCGGACTGCATTGGCTGGTGCAGCGCATGGGCCGGCGCGGCGCGCCGCAGCTGCTGCTGCTGCACGGCACCGGCGCGTCCAGCCATTCCTGGCGCGGCCTGCTGCCGCTGCTGGCGCGCCACTTCGACACCCTGGCGCTGGACCTGCCCGGCCACGGACGCACCGCCACGCCGTCACCCCGCGGCCTGAGCCTGCCCGGCATGGCCGCGTCGCTGGGCGAGCTGCTGCGCCAGTTGCCCTTCGCGCCGGCACTCATCGTCGGCCATTCCGCGGGCGCCGCGATTGCCGTGCAACTGGTGCTGGCCGGCCATGCCGCGCCGCGGGCGATCATCAGCCTGAACGGTGCGCTGCTGCCGCTGCACGGCCTGGCGGGGCGTGTCTTCTCGCCCATGGCCAAGCTGCTGGCGCTGAACCCGCTGGTGCCGCGCCTGTTCGCCTGGCGCGCCGCCGAACCGCGGGTGCTGCAGCGCCTCATCGACGGCACCGGCTCGCGGCTTGACGCCGAGGGCCTGGCGCTGTACGGACGACTCGTCGCCGACCCGGCGCATGCCGCCGGCGCGCTGGGCATGATGGCGCAGTGGGATCTCGCACCGCTGGCCGCGCGGCTGCCGACGCTGGGGGTGCCGCTGCACCTGGTGGTGGGCGAAGAGGACCGCACGCTGCCGCCGGCACAGGCCGAACAGGTGCGTGCCTGCGCGCCGCAGACGACGCTGACGCGGCTGCCCGGTCTGGGCCACCTCGCGCACGAGGAGGCGCCCGGGCGGCTTTCGGCGCTCATCGTGGGCTTCGCCAGGCAGGCCGGCGTGCTGCGCGCAGAACCCGGGCCGCACTGAAGGCGCGCCGTCCCGCGGATGCGGGCGAACCCGGAGCGAATGTCGATTGTCAATCTCAGTTGACACATCTACCATACGCCTCGTGTTGACACATCGCACCCCCCTCGACGCCCCGCCGGTCTCGTCCACGGGGCGCGCGCCCGGCGGCGACCCGCGGCCCCACGCGGTGATCATCGGCAGCGGCTTCGGCGGCCTGGCCGCTGCGGTGCGCCTGGGCGCCCGCGGCTACCGCTGCACGGTGCTGGAAAAGCTCGACGCCCCCGGCGGCCGCGCCTACGTCTACCGCCAAGACGGGTTCACCTTCGACGCCGGCCCCACCGTCATCACCGCGCCGCACCTTTTCGAGGAGCTGTGGGCGCTGGCCGGCCGGCGCCTGGCCGACGACGTGCAGATCGTCCCGGTCTCGCCCTTCTACCGCGTGCGCTTCGACGACGGCACGGTCATCGACTACAACGGCGACCCCGAATTCATGCGCCGCGAGATCGGCCGCGTCAGCCCGGGCGACGTCGCCGGCTACGAGCGCTTCCTGGAAGTCAGCAAGGCGATCTTCAAGGTCGGCTTCGAGAAGCTGGGCCACGTGCCCTTCGACAAGTTCACCGACATGCTGCGCTGCGTCCCCGACCTGGGCAAGCTGCAGGGCTGGCGCACGGTCTATGGCCTGGCCAGCCGCTACGTGCGCGACCCGCGGCTGCGCGTGCTGCTCACCTTCCAGTCGCTGCTGGTCGGCGGCAACCCGTTCTCGACGACCTCTGTCTACTGCCTCATCGCCCACCTTGAGCGCAAGTGGGGCGTGCACTTCGCCATCGGCGGCACGGGGCGGCTCGTGAGCGGGCTGGTCGACCTCATCGAAGGCCAGGGCGGCGTGGTGCGCTGCAACCAGGCAGTGGAAGAGATCACCGTGCACGACGGCGCCGCCAGCGGCGTGCGCCTGGCCGACGGCCGCCTGATCGAGGCCGACGTGGTGGTCTCCAACTGCGACTCGGCCTGGACCTACAAGCACCTGCTGCCGGCGCAGCACCGCCACCGCTGGACCGACGCCAAGATCGAACGCGCCCGGTACTCGATGAGCCTCTTCGTCTGGTACTTCGGCACCCGCAAGCGCTATGAGGACGTGGCCCACCACACGATCGTGCTCGGGCCGCGCTACAGGGAGCTGCTGCACGACATCTTCGAGCGCAAGGTGCTGTCGGAAGATGCCAGCCTGTACCTGCACCGGCCGACCGCGACCGACCGCTCGCTGGCGCCCGCGGGCTGCGACGCCTTCTACGTGCTCTCGCCGGTGCCGCACCTGCAGGGCCGCACCGACTGGGCGACCGAGACCGAGACCTACCGCCGCAAGCTCGAGCAGCGCCTGCACGAGACCGTGCTGCCAGGGCTGGAGGGCGAGGTCGTGAGCTCGCACTGCCTGACGCCGCAGGACTTCCAGGACCGGCTGTCGTCGTTCCGCGGCGCCGCCTTCGGCCTCGCACCCGAGCTGATGCAGAGCGCCTGGTTCAGGCCGCACAACCGCAGCGAGGAAGTCGACCGGCTCTACCTCGTCGGCGCCGGCACCCACCCGGGCGCCGGGCTGCCCGGCGTGCTGTCATCGGCGCGCGTCCTCGACGCCATCGTGCCGCATGCGCACGCGCTGGCCTGAGCCGCCCATGGCTCCGATGCTGCACTTCGACCACGAGCCGCCCTCGCGCTTTCCGCAGGCCCGCTCGGCCTTCGACCGCGACCTGCAGGCCTGCCGCGAACTGCTGCGCCATGGCTCGCGCACCTTCCTCGCCGCGTCCTACCTGCTGCCGCGTGCGGTGCGTGAACCGGCGTGTGCGCTCTACGCCTTTTGCCGCGTCGCCGACGACGCCGTGGACCTGGGCGACGACAGCGCCGCCGCGGTTGCGATGTTGCAGCGGCGGCTCGACCGCATCTACGCCGGGCGCCCCGAGGCGGAAGTGGCCGACCGCGCGCTGGCCCATGTCGTGCACCGCTACGCCATCCCGCGCACGCTGCTGGACGCGCTGATCGAAGGCTTCGCCTGGGACAGCCAGCAGCGCCGCTACGAGACCCTGGACGAGCTGCACGCCTACGCCACCCGCGTGGCAGGCACGGTGGGCGCGATGATGTCGCTGCTGATGGGCGTGCGCAGCCCGGCGGCTCTGGCCCGCGCCTGCGAGCTGGGGGTGGCGATGCAGCTGTCCAACATCGCCCGCGACGTCGGCGAGGACGCCCGCGCGGGCCGCCTGTACCTGCCGCTGAGCTGGCTGCGCGAGGCCGGCATCGACATCGACGCCTGGCTCGCCGCACCCGCGCTGACGCCGGCGCTGGCCGGTGTGGTGCAGCGCCTGCTCGCGCATGCCGACGAGCTCTATGCCCGCGTCGATGCCGGCGTGGCGCTGCTGCCGCTGCCCTGCCGGCCCGGCATCAATGCCGCGCGCTACCTCTACGCGGCCATCGGCCACGAGGTGCGCCGCCGCGGTTACGACTCGATCAGCCGCCGCGCCGTGGTCGGCCGGCGCACCAAGTCGCGCCTGCTGGCACGCGCGCTGGTCATGCTGCAGCCCGCACGCCAGCACGCGGCCCACCCGCCGCTGCCGGCGACCGAGTACCTGCTGCATGCCGTGGCCACCACGCCGCCGGCGCCGCCGCGGCCGGCCAGCACCTACGAGCGGCTGCTGTGGACGGTGGAGCTGTTCGAGCAGCTGGAACGCCGCGACCGCGCACCGCAGGGCATGGCGCTGCCGGGCGCCGCCGGCGCCGATTAGGCGGCCCTCAGACGAACCAGGGCCAGGCGCCGCGGCGGCGCATGCGGAAGGGCAGCAGCGCCTGCACCCAGCGGGCGCCGAAGCGGTCCAGCGACAGGCTCTCGTGCACGGCGGTGACGTCGTGGCCGGCCAGCCGCGTCGCGAGCAGGCCGCGGGCGTAGAACGGCCCGTCTTCCAGCGTCTGCACCGTGCGCGCCTGCGCGCCAGCCTCGCAGCGCGCGGCGCGCGCCACGCCCCAGGCGCTGCGGCGCAGGCTCGCCGGTGGCGGCGCCTCGAAGGGCAGCACGCGGCCATCGGTCGCATAGGCCTCGGCGAGCGCGAAGGGGCTGCCGTCGCGGCGCTGGCCGTCGTAGAGCACGGCGGTGCGGCCGTCGGGCAGCGCCGCACGCAGCCAGTCCCAGCGCACGAAGTCGCGCTCCAGGCCGCGGCTGCCCAGGTTCGAATCGAGGTAGGCCGTGCCCTGCCAGCGCAGCGCCGGGTGATGCAGGTCGACCTCGATGCGCGCGCAAGGCGCGATCGGCCGCCAGTGGTGGCGGCCGGCGGCGTCCAGCGTGTGGCTGCGGTCCACCAGCGCCTGCGGCTGCACGCGCAAGGCGCCGCGCAGCCGCTGGCGCCGGGGCGCCGTGCGCTCGTCGACATCGACCTGCAGCGCCGCGCCCTGCCAGGCCAGCCGGCTGCCGCCCAGCACCAGCTCGTCGGCCGTGCGGGTGCAGCGAGCGGCCGGGAATTCCGTCATCGCCCAGTGGCCGCCGCCGGCGCGGCGGTAGAGGGCGACGTTGAAGGCGCAATGGTCGTCGGCCGCGGCGGCACCCGGGCCGCGCCTGGCCTTGGCGTAGTAGGGCGAGAAGACGCTGCCGACGAAGGCGATGAGGGTGAGCGCGTGCTCGCCGTCGTCGCTTAGCGCATCGAGGTACCACCAGGCGTAGCCGCCGTCGGCCACGCGGGTGTCGAAGCGCGCCGCCGCGCCACGTCGGCCAGCAGGCTGGCCGCCGCCAGCCGGCCCGACAGCGCCGCCATCGGCACCCCCGGCCCCGGGTGCGTGCTGCCCCCGGCCAGGTACAGCCCCGCCACGCGGCTGCGCGCCGGCGGGCGGCTGAAGCTCGCCCGCCAGCCGTGGCTGGCCAGGCCGTACAGCGCCCCGCCCGTCGCCGGGAACAGGCGCTCGAAGTCCGCCGGCTGCGTCGCCACGCTGTTCTGCGGCGTCAGCTCCATCCTCAAGCCGCAACGCTCCAGCACGCGCAAGGTCCGCTCCTGGCATGACAACAACTCCTCGGGGTCGAGACGGCGTTCATCGCCGTCGGCGGGGGCATTCACCAGCACCAGCAGCCGCTCGGGGCCGCTGCGTGCGCTGCCGTCGTCCAGGCGGTCCTGGGCGCAGACGTAGACGGTGGGGTCCTGGGGCACGCGGCGCTGGCGCAGCAGTTCGTCGAACTCGGCGCGGTAGTCGGCCGAGAAGAAGACGTTGTGGCGCAGCAGCGGAAAGCCCTGCGTCGCGGCGGTGGCGTTCCAGGTCAGCGCCGAAAGCGAACGCGCGCTGCGCGGCCGTGCCTTCACGGCGGCGCGCGCCGCCTCGCCGAGGTGGCCTGCGGCCAGGGCCGCGGCGTCGCCGTTGAATACCACGGCGTCGGCGGCGATGTGCTCGCCCTGCGCCAGCACCACGCCCTGCACGCGGCCGCCCTGCACCCGCAGTTCGCGCACCGGCGCGCCGTAGTGGATCTGCGCGCCGCGCCGCTGCGCCAGTGCCGCCAGGCATTGCGCGATGCGGTGCATGCCGCCTTCGACCGACCACACCCCTTCGCGCTCGACATGCGAGACCAGCATCAGCGTCGCCGGCGCGAGGTAGGGCGACGAGCCGCAGTAGGTGGCGTAGCGCGCGAACAGCTGCGCCAGCCGCGGGTCGCGGAAATCCTTCGCCAGTTCGCCCCACAGCGTGGCGAAGGGCGAGATGCGCATCAGCCCCGGCAGGCCGCGCCAGCCCGCGCGCATCACCAGCTGCGGCGGCGTCGGCCGGCCGGCGCGCAGGAAGGGGCCTTCGAGGGCGCGGTAGATGGCCTCGGCGCGGCCGCAGTAGCGGCGGTAGCGCTCGCCTTCGGCAGCGCTGCTGAAGGCGGTGATGGCGGCCACCGTGCGGTCGAGGTCGGCATGGAGGTCGAAGTGGCCGTCGGCGCCCCAGGCGTGGCGCGCGAGCACCTGCAGCGGGCGCAGCGGCAGCTGCTCGGCCAGGTTCTCGCCGACGGCGGCGAACAGCTCCTCGAAGACCCAGCGCATCGTGAACACCGTCGGGCCGGCGTCCATGGCCTGCCCGGCGGCGGGCACCAGGCGCATCTTGCCGCCAGGGCCCGCGGCCTGTTCCAGCACCGTCACGTCCAGCCCCTGCGCGGCCAGCTCCAGCGCCGAGACGAGGCCGCCGACGCCGGCGCCGACGACCAGCACGCGCGGCCTCATCGCCACCCTCGGGCTTGCGCTCGTTGACGTTGACCGTGCATGTGTCTATTCTAGTTGACAGTCGGAGTTGACAAGCTGTCATTACTCTCGGCGTTTATCCCAGGGAAACGGCGCCCAGGCGCCCCACAAGGAGCGAGCATGGAGCCAGGACAGCGGATCGAGCGGGCCTTGCAGAGCGCGGTTCGCGCCGGTGAAGCGCCGGGCTGCCCGCCGCGCCTGGCGGCGGCCATCCGCCACGCCGTGTTCCCCGGCGGTGCGCGCGTGCGGCCGCAACTGGCGCTGGCGGTGTCGCTGGCCTGCGGCGACCGCGACCCTGTCCTCGCCGACGCTGCCGCCGCCGCCATCGAACTGCTGCACTGCGCCTCGCTGGTCCACGACGACCTGCCCTGCTTCGACGCCGCGCTGACGCGCCGCGGCAAGGAGTCGGTGCACGTGGCCTACGGCGAACGCCTGGCCGTGCTGGCGGGCGACGCCCTCATCGTGATGGCCTTCCAGAGCCTGGCCGCCGCCGGCGCACACGCGCCCGAGCGCCTGGTGCCGCTGCTGGGCACGGTGGCGCGCAGCGTCGGCATGCCGCTGGGCATCGTCGCCGGGCAGGCATGGGAATGCGAGCCGCGCGTGGCGCTGGCCGACTACCAGCGCGCCAAGACCGGCTCGCTGTTCGCTGCCGCCACGGAGGTCGGTGCCCTGGCCGCCGGCCACCCGGCCGCCGCCTGGAGCGACTTCGGCCAGTGGCTGGGCGAGGCCTACCAGGTGGCCGACGACATCCGCGACGTCGCCTGCGACCCGGCGCTGCTCGGCAAGCCGGCGGGCCAGGACGTCACCTTCTGCCGCCCCAGCGCCGCCACCGACCTCGGGCTGCAGGGTGCGATGGCGCACTTCAACAGCCTGTTGCGGCGCGCCACCGCTGCCATCCCCGACTGCGCCGGCGCCGGCGCCCTGCGTGCGCTGGTGCGCGCCGAGGCCGAGCGGCTGCTGCCGCACACGGTGACTGCCGAGATCGCGCGCCTGGCGGCCTGAGTCACCGCAGGCCTGATGAACACCGTCGCGAACCCGGCCGTGCCCGAGGCCGCGCCTTCGCTGCGCGAACGCTGGTGGGCGCTGCGCGACCGCTGGCTGGCGAGCCCGCGCTTCCGCCGCGCCGCCGCCGCCTTCCCGCTGACGCGGCCGGTGGCGCGGCGGCGGGCCCGCCAGCTCTTCGACCTCGTCGCCGGCTTCGTCTATTCGCAAGTGCTGTACGCCTGCGTGCAGTTGCGCCTGTTCGAGCAACTGGCAGGCGGCCCGCTGACGCTGGAGGCCTTGGCCGCCCGCCTCGGTCTCGGCAGCGAAGCCCTGCTGCGGCTGCTCGAGGCGGCGGCGGCGCTGGAACTGGTGCAGCCGCGCGCCGGCGGCCGCTGGGGCCTGGGCCCGCTGGGGGCGCCGATGGTCGGCAACACGGCCGTGGCGGCGATGGTCGAGCACCACCGCGCGCTCTACGCCGACCTGCGCGACCCGGTGGCCCTGCTGCGCCAGGAATCGCGCGGCCTGCCCCCCGGCGGCGAACTGGCACGCTACTGGCCCTACGCGGCCTACGAAACGCCCGGGGCGCTGCCCGACACGGCGGTGGCCGCCTACTCGGCGCTGATGTCGGCATCGCAGCCGCTGGTGGCCGAAGAAATCCTGGGCGCCTACCCTGTGGCCCGCCACCGCTGCCTGCTCGACGTCGGCGGTGGCGAGGGCGGGTTTCTGGTCAGCGCCGCCGCGGCCGCGCCGCGCCTGCGCCTGATGCTTTTTGACCTGCCGGCCGTGGCCCAGCGCGCCACCCCGCGGCTGGCGCAGGCCGGGCTGGCGGGCCGTTCGCAGGTCTGCGGCGGCGACTTCCGCACCGAGCCGCTGCCACAGGGCGCCGACCTGGTGACGCTGGTGCGCGTCGTCCACGACCACGACGACGCCACCGCGCTGACGCTGCTGCGCGCCGTGCACGCGGCGCTGCCCCAGGGCGGCGTGCTGCTGCTGGCCGAGCCGATGGCCGGCACGGCGGGCGCCGAGGCGATGGGCGGCGCCTACTTCGGCTTCTACCTGCTGGCCATGGGCCGCGGCCGCCCGCGCACCCGCGCGCGCCTGGTCGAGCTGCTGCAGCAGGCGGGCTTCGGCCGGGTGCGCGCGCTGGGCACGCGGCTGCCCTTGCAGACGCAGCTGCTGTCGGCGCAGCGCTCTTGACGCGCCACTTCGATGACCTGGGGTGTAAACCACGCTTGACAGTCTGATGTGTCTGCGTAAGATGACATCGACACCCCCAGCCCGCATGCCCAGTCCTTACGCCTTGCCCCACCTGCCCGACGGCCCGCCGTCGTCAAGCCCGGGAGCCACACCATGAAGACCACCGCCGTCGTGCTCGAACGCCCCGAGCATCTGGCGCTGACGAGCCTGGACCTCGAACCGGCGGGCGTATCGGACCTCGTGGTCGCGATCGAATGGAGCGGCATCAGCACCGGCACCGAGAAGCTGCTGTGGAACGGCCGCATGCCCGAATTCCCCGGCATGGGCTACCCGCTGGTGCCGGGCTACGAATCGGTCGGCCGCGTCGTCGCCGCAGGGCCGCAGACCGCGATGGCCGTCGGCCAGCGTGTCTTCGTCCCCGGCGCGCGCTGCTTCGGCGAAGTGCGCGGCCTGTTCGGCGGTGCCGC
>CAIWPS010000279.1 GCA_903914615.1 uncultured beta proteobacterium
GCGCCTGAGCGCCTTGCCCGGCCCGCTGCGCGTGGCCTACAGCGCCACCGTGGAGCTGACGCATTTCGTGGCCCAGCCGGCGCAGATCGCCGAGGTGCCGGTGGGCCAGCTGCCGACGAGCGTGCTGAGCTACATCTACCCCAGCCGCTACTGCCCTTCGGACCGCCTGCTGATGCTGGCCCGGCGCGAGTTCGGCCACTGGTGGCAGGGCTACAGCCGCGCCCAGGGCATCCGCGACTGGGTGCTGCAGCGCACGGCCTTCACCCAGAACACCTCGAACTCGAACACTTCGGCCATCGACACGCTGCTGCAGACGCAGGGCGTGTGCCGTGACTTTGCGCACCTGATGATCGCGCTGTGCCGCGCCGTCAACATCCCGGCGCGTTTCACCACCGGCATCGACTACGGCGCCGACCCGGCCCTGGGGCCGACCGACTTCCACGCCTACGTCGAGGCCTACCTGGGCGGCCGCTGGTACATCTTCGACCCCTCGGGCACCGCGATCCCTATGGGCTTCGTGCGCTTCGGCACCGGCCGCGACGCCGCCGACTCGGCCTTCGCCACCATCTTCGGGCCGGTGCAGTCGTCGGCCCCGCGCATCACCATCGAGGCCGTTCCCGGCGCCGATGGCCGGCTCGTGATGCCGCATCATTGCGCCGAGGCGCTGTCGACCGACGCCTGAGCGCGCGGGCGGAGCCCCCGGCCCGACAATGGGGCCGCCCGCAGCCGGCGGGCATGCACCGGGCACCACCGCCATGTCGCTGCAAGACCCGCTCTGGAAACTGCGCCACGCGCTGGCCGGCGTGGCACTGGCCCTGCTCCTCAGCGTGCTGGCCGCGGCACTCGCCGGCGCCGTGCTGGGCGACCTCTTCGACGGCAGCTACGAACTGCGCAGCGCCATCTACGCCGCGCTGCTGCTCTACGTGGTCGTCGGCGCGGTCGTGCTGTTCGCCCGCGTGGCCCCGCGCGAGACGCGGCGCCTGAACGCGGCGCGCGTCGCGCGCTGGTTCCTCAGCCTGTGGCTGTGGCCGCTGCTGCTGCTGTCCTCGCGCCCGCGGCTGACGCGCTGAACGTTGCTCAGTTGCTCTGCATGATGCGCCGGCCCGCCGCGGCCTGCAGGGGGCGCGCATTCATCGGGTACAGGCGCGCGAAGATGTCGAGCTGCTCGGGCGACAGCGTCACCGGCTGGCGCATCACGACCCACTGCACGCCCTCTGAGCACGGCGGCGTGGTCAGCGAGCCCATGTAGGTGTAGTAGCGCCGGTCGGCGGGCAGCAGGTCGGCCAGCTCCAGCGCCGTGCGCGCGGCGTTCTCCTCGTTCTTCTCCAACGGCAGGTTGGCCCACACCTTCTGCAGCACCGGCTGCGGCGGCCCCTTGTCGAAGAGCAGCGCCACCACCGCCAGCCGCCCTTGCTCGTCCTTGTGCACGAGGTGCAGCGACATCTCGAACTGGCGCCCGTCGATGCGTTCTTCCGAGGGCCGGTGGAAGTGGAACTGCAGCAGCTCGTAGCGGCGGCCGCCGACCTCGATCGCGTTGCCCGGCGCCACGTTGACCTGCACCGTGTGGCCGTTGTCGACGACGGCGAAACGGCTGGACTGGTAGTCGAACTTCACCGGTTCCAGGTCCACCGCCAGGCCGCCGCGAATGTCGATGGGGCTTTGCCGCTGGCCGGCGCTGCACAGCGCGAACTCGGGCTTCAGCGCGCTCCAGGCCTGCGGCCCGGCGTTGCCGCTGTAGGACCAGTGGGCGGGGTTTTCGGCGTGCTCGCCGTTGGTCGCTGCGCCCTTGTCCGCCGCCTTGCCGACGCGCCGGGCGGCGCCGTGGCCGGCGGCGGCCGACGCCGTCACTGGCGGCGCCGCGGCCTTGACGACCAGCCGCACGTCCGACGCGCTGCCGCCCTCGGCCGCCTTGCCACCGGCGAGCCGCTCGGCCAGGCGCTGGCGCAGCAGGTCCATGGGGTCGGCCGGCGGCGTCGCCGGCGCGGTGGCGACCTTGGCCGCGGGCGCAGGCTCGTCGGCCGGTGCGGCCTTCGCGGCGCCATGGTCGGCGGCCGCGGCGAGCGTCGGCAGGCACGCCAGGGCAGTGGCCAGGGCCAGCGCCTGCAGCGACAGGGCCGGCCTGGATTCGAAACGGTATGGGCAGTGGCGCATGGTGCGGGCTCCTCGCCTTCGATATCGGCGTCGGCCGCGGCCACTTGAACGGCTCATGAGCAAATGCGGCTCGGCCACTTTGCTCATACCCTCGCGGGGGGCGGGCCGGGTGCAGCCCAGCCCTGGGGGCACTCAGGACGGCCCGCGCTCCAGGCGCGGCTTCACCCACAGCCAGGCGACCACGCCCACGCCCATCATCGCGATCGAGGTGAAGGCCAGCGCCACCACCGAATGCATCACCAGCGGCGCCACCACGCCGGCGACGGCGGCATTGGCCAGGCTGCCGACGCAGGCCTGGACGGAGGAGGCCATGCCGCGCCGCTGCGGCACCTGGTCCAGCGCCAGCAGCGTCACCACCGGCACCATCAGCGCCCAGCCGAAGGCGAAGAAGCCCAGCGGCAGCAGCGACCACCAGGCGTTGGGCGGTAGCGTCAGGCTCAGTGCGACGTTGACCAGCGAGGTCACCAGCATGATGAGGAAGCCGTGGCGGATCTGGTGCCTCGGCTTGACCCGCCCGGCCATGCGCCCCGACAGCCAGGCCCCGCCCATGATGCCGCTGATGGTGAGCAGGAAGAACCAGAAGAACTGCGTCGGCGCCAGCCCGAGATGCTCGCCCAGGAACACCGGCGCCGACAGCACGTACAGGAACATGCCGTTGAAGGGCACGCCGCTGGCGAACACCAGCGCCGCGAAGCGCGGGTTGCGCAGCAGCCCCATGTAGCCGCGCAGCAGGTGCGCGGCATGGAAGGGCTGGCGGGCGGCCGGGTTCAGCGTCTCGGGCAGCCAGTGCCAGCAGGCCGCGCCCAGCGCCACGCCCAGCACCACCAGCAGCCAGAAGATCGAATGCCAGTCGGCATGCGCGAACAGCCAGCCGCCGACCAGCGGCGCCACGGCTGGCGCGATGCCGAAGTAGATCGTCACCTGCGACATCACGCGCTGCGCGTCGGCGGGCGGGAACATGTCGCGGATGATGGCCCGCGAGACCACCATGCCGGCCCCCGCCGACAGGCCCTGCAGGGCGCGGTACAGCACCAGCTGCCCGATCGTCTGGCTCAGCGCGCAGCCCACCGAAGCGGCGGTGAACAGCGCCACGCCGACGAGGATGACGGGCCGGCGGCCGAAGCTGTCGGACAGCGCGCCGTGGAACAGGTTCATCACCGCGAAGCCCAGCAGGTAGCTCGACAGCGTCTGCTGCATCTGCCCCGGCGACGCCCCCAGCGTGGCGGCGATGCCCGAGAACGCCGGCAGGTAGGTGTCGATGGAGAACGGCCCGAGCATGCCCAGGCAGGCCAGCAGCAGCGCCAGCGTCCAGCGCCGGCCGGGCCAGAGGGCGCGTGCTTCGGGGTTCATGGCGTGGTGGGTGCAGGCAGCGGGCTGCCGTGGTGAGGAAGAAAAGTGTGAAGCAAGCCGATAGGCCGGATTCTGTGCGGCAGGCCGGCTTGCGCCTTCCCGCCGTGACCGCCATTCCTCTGGGCCGGGGGTCGCCCCCCGGCTCGGTGCCACCTACCCGCCGACTCCGCGAGCCACGTCAACGTCGGCCTACTTGGTGTTGCTGCGCGCAGAGATTGCCCGTTTCACTCTCTGCGGGGCTTGCCCCGCAGAGAGTGGCTGCCAGGTTCGGGCTTGCGCCCGACTTCGTGCGACAAGCGCACGAAGCACCGGCTTGCGCCGGCGCCTGACAGAACACCTTCTGCGGACCTCGCAGAGACTCGTCTCTGTTGCTCTGATCCTCACCTCGCGGTGGACAGCCGTTAGCTGCTGCGCTGCTCTGTGCAGTCCGGACCTTCCTCCAGTGCCGTGTTTCCACGCTCGCACCAGCGGCGGTCTGGCCTGCTTCACCGGGGGATTATCACCAGTACGGCGGCGGCCGCGTTGCACTGCGCCCGTGCGATGCTCGGGCAGGAGACACAAGACCGGGCCCGAGAGGCGGCACCCGCTGAGCATCAAGTGAAGCCAAGAAGAACAGACATCCGCCGCTGGCTCGCTGCCCGCCTGCCGCCGCCACCGACGGCAGACCTGCGCCAGCGCCTGCGCAGCGTGCTGGGGGCGGTCGTCGGGATGGTGGCCTGCGGCCTGGCCGGGCGCTGGGCTGCAGGCGCCGGCCTGGGCCCGGCGGGCTGGCTGGTGGCGCCGCTGGGCGCCAGCGCCGTGCTGGTCTTCGCGGTGCCCTCCAGCCCGCTGGCGCAACCCTGGCCGGTGATCGGCGGCAACACCTGCTCGGCGCTGTGGGGCATGACCTGCGCCGCCGCGATTCCCGACCCCACGGTCGCCGCCGCCGCGGCCGTGGCGGGCGCGATCGCGCTCATGTTCCTGCTGCGCTGCCTGCATCCGCCCGGCGGCGCCGCGGCGCTGCTGGCCGTGCTGGCCCATGCCACCGACCTGCATTACGCCACCGTCTCGGTGCTGGCCAATTCGGTCATCCTGGTGCTGGCCGGCCGGGCCTACCACGCCGCCTCGAAAGGCCGCGAGGCGCGCCTGCCGGCATCGCCGCCGCGAACCCGCTTCACCGCGGATGACCTCGACGCGGCGCTGGCGCACTACAACCAGGTGCTGGACGTGAGCCGCGCCGACCTGCAGGGCCTGCTGCACGAAGCCGAGGCCGCGGCCTACCGCCGCACCCTCGGCGCCCTGCGCTGCGAGGACATCATGTCGCGCCACCCGGTCGCCGTCAGCCGCAACAGCACGGTCGGCCAGGCGCGCCACCTGATGCGCCA
>CAIWPS010000280.1 GCA_903914615.1 uncultured beta proteobacterium
AGACCCTGCTGGCGCAGACGCTGGCGCGACTGCTCAACGTCCCCTTCGTGATCGCCGACGCGACCACGCTGACCGAGGCCGGCTACGTCGGCGAGGACGTCGAGAACATCATCCAGAAGCTGCTGCAGAACTGCAATTACGACGTCGAGCGGGCGCAGCGCGGCATCGTCTACATCGACGAGATCGACAAGATCAGCCGCAAGGCCGACAACCCCAGCATCACGCGCGACGTCTCGGGCGAAGGCGTGCAGCAGGCGCTGCTCAAGCTGGTCGAAGGCACGATGGCCAGCGTGCCGCCGCAGGGCGGGCGCAAGCACCCGAACCAGGACTTCCTGCAGATCGACACGACGAACATCCTGTTCATCTGCGGCGGTGCCTTCGACGGCCTGGAAAAGGTCATCCAGAACCGCACCGAGAAGTCCGGCATCGGCTTTGCCGCCAGTGTCCACAGCAAGACCGAGAAGCGCGCCGCCGACATCTTCCGCGAGGCCGAGCCCGAGGACCTGATCAAGTTCGGGCTGATCCCCGAACTCGTCGGCCGCCTGCCGGTGGTCGCGACGCTGGGCGAACTCAGCATCGATGCCATGGTGCAGATCCTCACCGAACCGAAGAACGCCCTCGTCAAGCAGTACCAGAAGCTGTTCGCGATGGACGGCGTCGAACTCGAGATCCGGCCTTCCGCGCTGACCGCCATTGCCCGCAAGGCGCTGGCGCGCAAGACCGGCGCGCGCGGCCTGCGTTCGATCCTGGAGCACTCGCTCATCGACACCATGTTCGACCTGCCGACCCTGGACGGCGTGGCCAAGGTCGTCATCGACGAGCACATCATCGAAGAAGGCGCCAAACCGCTTCTCGTGTACCGCGAGAAGAAGGCAAGCGCCTGAAGGGTAAAGGCCCATGCCTGCCCGTTCGGGCAGCTGCCCACGACTTGCATTCCCGCTCTCGGGCCTCACGTGCCCTTGAGAAAGAGAGGTACCCCCATGTCCGGCCACCCCGTTCTCCCTTCCGAACCGATCACGCTGCCGTTGCTGCCGCTGCGCGATGTCGTCGTCTTTCCGCACATGGTCATCCCGCTGTTCGTGGGCCGGCCGAAGTCGATCAAGGCCCTGGAAGCTGCGATGGAGCAGGGCCGCCAGATCATGCTGGTGGCACAGAAGGCCGCCGGCAAGGACGAGCCCAAGTCCGACGACATGTTTGACGTCGGCTGCGTCAGCAGCATCCTGCAGATGCTCAAGCTGCCCGACGGCACCGTGAAGGTGCTGGTCGAAGGTGTCCAGCGCGCCAACACCACGCGCATCACCGAGGACAACGAGTACTTCGTCGGCGAGGTCGTGCCGGTGCAGGGCGAGTCCGAGGCCACGCCCGAGATCGAGGCGCTGCGCCGCGCCGTGACGCAGCAGTTCGACCAGTACGTCAAGCTCAACAAGAAGATCCCGCCCGAGATCTTGACCAGCATCGCCGGCATCGACGACCCGGGCCGCCTGGCCGACACCATTGCCGCGCACCTGCCGCTCAAGCTCGAGGCCAAGCAGGCCGTGCTC
>CAIWPS010000281.1 GCA_903914615.1 uncultured beta proteobacterium
CCGTCGGGTACCAGGGGCTGTCGCGCCGCTCGAGCTGCCAGCGCCAGTCGGGCACCTGGCCCAGCAGCACCCAGGTCGGCCTGCCCAGGGCTGCCGCCAGGTGCGCCAGGCTGGTGTCGACGCTGACGACGACGTCCATCAGCTCGGCCAGCGCGGCGGCGTCGGTGAAGTCGCCCTGCTCGCTGCCGAAGTGGCGGATGCCGCCATGCGCCTGCAAGGTGGTCGCGTCGGCGTCGCGCAGGTCCTTGTGCAGGCTGACGTATTCGATGTCGGGCCGCAGGCTGGGCAGCCATTGCGCCAGCGCGATGCTGCGCCGCGCATCGCCCGGGTACAGGGTGCTGCCGCTCCACGCCAGGCCGACGCGCGGGCGCGTTCGCGGCCCCAGCCGCGCCGACCAGTGCGCCACCTTCGCAGGCTCGCTCTTCAGGTAGCCGAGGGGACCGGGGATGCTGGCGGCGTCGGTGTCGAAGGCCAGCGGCAGGCTGGGCAGCGGGCAGTGCAGGTCGAAGGCCGGCAGCGGCGCGCCGGCGGCGATGACCTCGGGGGCACCGTCCAGCGTGCGCAGCAGTTCCACCAGCGGCGCCGGCACCTCCAGCAGCACGCGCGCACCGCGCTGCGCCGCCAGCGTGGCATAGCGGCAGAACTGGATCGCGTCGCCCAGCCCCTGTTCGGCGTGCAGCAGCAGCGTCTTGCCGGCCAGCGGCACCTCGCCCAGCCAGCACGGCTGCGCCAGCGCGCGCGGCGTGCGCGTGGACTTGAAGCGCCATTCCTGCAGCGCCCAGCCGCGCCCCAAATCGCCGGTCAGCAGCAGCAGCATCGCCCTGTTGTACTGGGCATGGGCGTAGTCCGGCTTGAGCGCGATGGCCCGGTCCAGCCCCGCCAGCGCCTCGTCGAAGCGCAGCAGGTCCTTCAGCAGCAAGGCGCGGTTGGCGTGGAAGGTCGGGTCGTTCGGCGCCAGCCGGATGGCGCGGTCGATGAGTTCGATGCCGCGCAGCGGCTCGCCCTTCTGGCCGGTCAGCACGCCCAGCCCGTGCAGCGCCTGCGCATGGCCCGGCTGTGCGGCCAGCACGTCGCCGTAGAGCAGCTCGGCGAACGCGAAGGCGCCTGCCGCGTGGTAGCCCAGGGCCTGGTCGACCTTGGCTTGCAGGGCCTGGGCGGGCGACGTCTTGGCCGCGGCCTTGCGGGCCTGGGCCTGGGCGGACTTGCGGGTCATGGGCGGGTGCGCTTGGCCATCGAAGGGGCGAAAGGTGCGCGGGGCAGTTTAAGGCGCGCACCGGCGCCGGCCCTCAGCCGGCAGGCTCGCCGCGCCCGGCCACCTGGTCGCCATCGCCCGGCTTCAGACCGCGGAAAGCCAGCGCCGACAGCGCCGTCAGCGCGGCCAGCGCCAGGAAGGCGTGGTGCAGCGCGCTGACCACGGCGGCGCGGTCGGTCTGCGGCACCGCGCCCAGGTACCAGGCGGCGACCAGCGAGCCGCTGGCCAGGCCGAAGCTCATCGAGAGCTGCTGCATCGAACTGGCGATGGTGCTGGCCATGCTGGAGTCGGCGGGCTCGATGTCGGCATAGGCCATCGAGTTCATGCTCGTGAACTGCAGCGAGTTGAAGAAGCCCATGCACAGGCCCAATGCGACGATCAGCGCCAGCGGCGTGGCCGGGCCGACGCGCGAGAACAGCGCCATCGTGACGCCGATCATCAGCGTGTTGGCCATCAGCACCCGCCGGTAGCCGAAGACCGCGAGCACGCGCGTGGCGATCAGCTTCATGCCCATGGCCGCGGCCGCGGCGGGCATCATCAGGAGGCCCGACTGCCAGGCCGGCAGCCCCAGGCCCACCTGGTACAGCAGTGGCAGCAGGAAGGGCATGCCGCCGATGCCCAGCCGGGTGACGAAGCCGCCCACCACCGCGACGCGGAAGGTGCGCACGCGGAACAGCACCAGCCGCAGCAGCGGGAACTCGCTGCGCTGCGCATGCACGCCGTAGGCGGCCAGCAGGCACAGTGCGAGCGCCAGCAGGGCCACGCCGGCGCCGAGGTCGAGCCGGTGCTCGCCGAAGATCTCGAGCAGCCACGACAGCAGCGCCGTGCCGGCGCCGAACAGCACCAGGCCGACGAGATCCAGCGGCCGCGTGGCCTCGCCGCGGTAGTCGGGCATGTAGCGGTGGATCAGCCACTGCGCCGCCAGCCCCACCGGCACGTTGACGAAGAAGATGTCGCGCCAGCTCAGCCAGTGCACGATGAGCCCGCCCACCGTGGGCCCGAGCAGCGGCCCGATGAGCGCCGGGATGATGACGAAGTTCATCGCCGCCAGCAGCTCGGTCTTCGGGAACGTGCG
>CAIWPS010000282.1 GCA_903914615.1 uncultured beta proteobacterium
CAGCCCGGTGGGCGAGATCTTCCGCTACACGCTGGAATCGGACACCAAGAACCTGCTGCAGCTCTCGGAGATCCAGCGCTGGCTGGTGATCCCGGCATTCCGCCAGGTCGCCGGCGTGGCCGACGTCAACAACTTCGGCGGCTTCACCAAGGAATTCCAGCTCGAGGTCGACCCACGCCAGCTGCAGCGCTACGGCCTGGCCTTGAGCGACGTGGTGACGGCGATCGGCAGCGGCAGCCAGAACGCTGGCGGTGGCCGGGTCTCTCGTGGCGAGCAAAGCTACGTGGTGCGCGGCATCGGGCAGGCGCACAGCCTGGACGACATCGGCGCGACCGTCGTCACCCAGGTCAGTGGCAACCCGGTGCTGGTGCGCGACCTCGGGCGGCTGCAGATCGGTCACCAGGAACGCGAAGGCATCCTGGGCAAGGACGAGAACCCGGACACCCTCGAAGGCATCGTGCTGATGCTGAAGAAGGAGAACCCTTCGAAAGTGCTGCAAGGCGTGCACGCCAAGGTCGAGGAGCTGCAGGACAGGCTCAAGCCGCTGGACGTGAAGCTCGTGCCCTACATCGACCGCGACGGGCTGGTGAAGCTCACCGTGGACAAGGTGGCGCACACAGTGCTGGAGGGCATAGGCCTGGTCTGCATCGTGCTGATCCTCTTCCTGGGCAGCCCGGGCAGCGCGCTGGTGGCGGCGGTGGCAATTCCGATGGCGCTAGTGACGGTGTTCATAATGATGCGGCTGTCGGGCATGCCGGCCAACCTCTTCTCGCTTGGCGCCATCGACTTCGGCATCATCGTTGATGGCGCCATCGTCGTCACCGAGGCCATGCTGCGCCGGCGCGAGGAATACCCTGACCAGCCGCTGAACGAGGAAGACGTGCTGGAGACGACCAGCCACGTCGCGCGGCCGATCTTCTTTGCCACGCTGGTCATCATCGCCGCCTACTTCCCGCTCTTCGCCTTCGAGCGGGCCGAGGGCAAACTGTTCTCGCCCATGGCCTTCACAGTGGGGTACGCGCTCTTCGGTGCGCTGCTCTGCGCGCTGGCGCTCATTCCTGGCCTGGCCTGGCTGGTCTTGCGCAAGCCCGGCAAGCCTTTCGTCAACCGCCCGCTGCATTGGATCACGCGCCGCTACCGCAGCCTGCTGGCTCGGCTGCTGCGCCATCCCGTGATCGTCTACGCGGTGGCCGCCGGCGTGCTGGCTGCGGTGCTGGTGCTGGGGTCGACCGCGGGCCGCGAGTTCCTGCCGGAGCTCGATGAAGGTGCGCTGTGGTTGCAGGTGCAGCTGCCCAGCGGCCTGTCGCTGGACAAGGCCAGCGAGATGGCCGGCGAGCTGCGCGACACGCTGCACGAGTTCCCCGAGGTGTCCTACGTCGTGACCCAGCTCGGCCGCAATGACGACGGCACCGACCCCTGGACGCCTTCGCACATGGAGGTACCGGTGGGGCTGAAACCCTACGCGGAATGGCCGCATGGGGAGACCAAGGCCGAGTTCGTGCGCCGCCTGAACGCCCGCCTGCAGCTGATGCCGGGCTTTGATGTCGGCATCAGCCAGCCCATCATCGACGGTGTCAACGACGCCATCGGTGGGGCCCACAGCCCGCTGGTGCTGCGCATCTACGGACAGGACCTGGTGGAGAACCGGCGCATCGGCGAACAGGTGGTAGACATCCTGCGCACGGTGCGCGGCACGGCATCGGCATCGCTGTTCCAGGAGCCGCCCATACCCCAGCTGGTCATACGTGTCGACCGCGAGGCGGCAGCGCGGTTTGGCGTCGCCATGGCCGATGTGGCCAATCTCATCCAGACCGGCGTCGGCGGCGCACCTGTCTCGACGATGTATGTCGGCGACCGCCAGTACAACGTGACCGTGCGCTACCCGCGTGCCGCCAAGGGCGACCTGCGCACGCTTGGCGAGCTGACGCTGAACGGGTCCAGCGGCGCCAAGATCACGCTGGCCCAGCTGGCCAAGCTCGAATACAGGACCGGCGAAAGCACGATCTCGCACGAGCTGAACGAGCGCCAGATAACGGTGCGCATTGACAACCGCGACCGCGACCTCGCTTCCTACCTGGAGGAGGCGCAGAAGCGCATCGACGCCGAAGTGAAATTCAATCCCACGCAGCACCGGCTGCAATGGGCGGGGCAGTTCGAGAACGAGCGACGCGCAGCGGCGCGGCTGGTCTTCATCCTCGGCCTGGTCTTCGTCGCCATGGCTGTGCTGCTGTTCATGCAGTTCGGCAAGATTCGCCAGACGCTGCTCGTGCTGGGCGTGGTGCCGCTGGCGGCGCTGGGCGGGCTGATCGCCATCCACGTCACCGGCGAAACGTTGAACGTGGCCACCGCAGTGGGCTTTATCGCGCTGTTCGGCGTCTCAGTGCAGAACGGCATCATCATGGTCGCAAACTTCCGGCGCGTGCGCGGCGAAGGTCTGCCGCTGGACGAGACCATTCTGGAAGCCGCGGCCGAGCGCCTTCGGCCGGTGCTGATGACGGCCACCGTCGCCTCGATCGGCATGCTGCCCGCCGCCCTGGCCACCGGTGTAGGCACCGATGTGCAGCGCGGTGTGGCAACGGTCGTCGTCAGCGGGCTCGTCGTCTCCACGCTGCTGACGCTGCTGGTGTTGCCGACGCTGTACTACACCGTCGAGCGCTTCGTCGAAACCAAGCCGTGGGACCGAAAGGCCAGGGGCAACCGATGAACCGCACGGCCTGTCTCGCCCTAGCCCTAGCCCTGGCCCTGGCCCTGGCCGGTTGTGCCGTCGGCCCGGACTATCGGCGACCGGAATTGCCACTGCCCGAGCGTTTTGCAGACACTCCAAGCGCAGCCCTGAGCGGCGGCGAGGCAGAGGCTGTGCAGCGCGTGCAGGCCGGCGCCGACCTGCCGGCACAGTGGTGGGCGCTGTTCGAGTCGCCCGCCCTGGACGGCCTGGTGCGGTCTGCGTTGGCGCAAAACCCGAGCGTCGCCGCGGCGCATGCCGCCCTGCGCGCAGCGCGGGAGAACGTGCGCGCGCAGCAGTCGGCCTTCTTCCCTTCGGCCGACCTAGGCTATTCAGGGACCCGGCAGAGGATCCCCGAAGCGCTGGCCAGCCCGGCAGCGTCCAACGCCAGCATCTACAGCCTGCATACGGCCCAGGTCTCGGTGTCTTACGCACCGGATCTGTTCGGCGGCAACCTTCGGCAGGTCGAATCCCTGAGAGCGCAGGCCGATGGACAGCGCTGGGCAGCCGAGGCCACCTACCTGACGCTGACCAGCAACCTCGTACAGGCCGCGGTGTTGGAATCATCGCTGCGCGCGCAGCTCCAGGCCGTCCAGCGCATCGTCGGCATCCAGCGCGAGCTGCTCACGCGATTCCAGCGCCTTCAAGCCCTGGGCCAGGTGGCAGAACTGGACGTTGCGCAGCAGGCCGCGTCGCTGGCGGGCGCTGAAGCCCAGTTGCCGCCGCTACAGACGCAACTAGCCCAGCAGCGCGATCTACTGAAGGCCCTGTGCGGCAGGCTGCCCACCGACACACTGGACGCCGAGTTCGACGCCGACAGCCTCAAGCTGCCGCAGTCACTGCCCCTGACCCTGCCTTCGTCGCTCGCCCTGCACCGCCCCGACGTGCTGGCCGCCGAGGCCCAGTTGCGCTCGGCCAGTGCCGCCATCGGCGTCGCGGCGGCCAACAGGCTGCCCAGCGTCAGCCTGGGTGTCAATGCCTGGGGCTCCTCCGCGCTGACGCTGGCCGACCTCTTCCGCTCGGCCACCGGCTTCTGGACCTTGGCCGGTAGCGCATCGCAGACGGTCTTCGACGCCGGTGCCCTCAAGCACCGAGAAGCTGCGGCTCGCGCCCTCTACGACCAGGCGCAGGCCCAGTACAAGTCCACGGTCATCACAGCGTTCCAGAACGTCGCCGACACTCTGCAGGCGCTGGCAGGCGACGCCGACGCCCTAGCCGC
>CAIWPS010000283.1 GCA_903914615.1 uncultured beta proteobacterium
AACAGGCGTTGCGGGCACTGGAACGCGTCGGTCTGAGCGCGCAGGCGCAGCGCCAGGCGCGCAGGCTTTCGGGCGGGCAGCAGCAGCGCCTGGCGCTGGCGCGGGCCTGGGCGCTGCGGCCCGACGTGCTTTACCTGGACGAGCCCACCGCCAGCCTGGACCCCGGCGCCAAACGCGAGGTCGAGGCGCTGATCGAGAGCATCGCCGCCGAGGGCGTGACGGTGGTGATGAGCACCCACAACCTCGGCCAGGCCAAGCGGCTGGCGTCGCGCGTGGCCTACCTGGAAGCGGGCCGCCTGGTGGTCGATCTTCCCGTGCAACGGTTCTTCAACGACGCGCTGCCGCCGCCGGCGGCGCAATTCCTCAAAGGTGAACTGCCATGGCTCTGATCTCGCGCTTGCGCCGCGCAACCTGTGTCGCACTGGCCTTCTGCACCGTGCTGCCGGCATGGGCGCAGGACCGCTACATCACGATGGCGTCGACGACCTCGACCGAACAGTCGGGCCTGTTCCCGCACCTGCTGCCGCTGTTCAAGCAGGCCACCGGCATCGATGTGCGCGTGGTCGCCGTCGGCACCGGCCAGGCACTGGACCTGGCGCGCCGCGGCGATGCCGACGTCGTCTTCGTCCACGACACGGCGGCCGAGGAGAAGTTCGTCGCCGAAGGCTGGTCCAAGGAACGCCGGCCCGTGATGTACAACGACTTCGTGCTCGTCGGCCCGGCCGGCGACCCGGCGCAGTTGCAGGGCAGGGACATTGCCGCTGCCCTGGGCAAGCTGGCGGCGCGCGGTGCCGTGTTCGTCTCGCGCGGCGACAAGAGCGGCACCCATGCCGCCGAACTGCGGCTGTGGAAGAAGGCCGGCATCGACATCGCCACCGCCAGGCCCGCGGGCTACCGCGAATGCGGCTGCGGCATGGGGCCGGCGCTGAACATCGCCTCGGCCAGCAACGCCTATGTGCTGAGCGACCGCGGCACCTGGCTGAACTTCAGGAACCGCGGCGAGCTGAAGATCCTGGTCGAGGGCGACCGCAGCCTTTTCAACCCGTATGGCGTGATGGTGGTCGACCCGGCGCGCCACCCGCACGTCAAGGCGGCGCTGGCGCAGGCCTTCGCTGACTGGGTCACCTCGCCCGCCGGCCAGGCGGCCATCGCCAGCTACAAGATCGGCGGCGAGCAGGCTTTCTTCCCGGACGCCGCACCGGCCAGGTAGCCCGGGGGCGATCAGTCCAGCCCGAGCGCCGTGCGCAGGGCCGGGCCGCTGCACGTCGCGGGCCGCGGCGCCGAGAGCAGCTGCACCATGCGTTCGTTCAGCGGCGCCGCGCGGCCGTGGGCCTGCGCCAGCCGCACGACGGCGCCGCACAGCGCGTCGACCTCGGTCGGCCGGCCCTGCGCCAGGTCGTCGGCCATGCTGCTGCGTGCCTTGCCGTCGATGCGCAGCATGCGCGCGGCGACGACCCTGAACAGCCAGTTCGGCAGCCGCAGCACGCCGGGCAGGCGCTGCGGCGGCAGGGGTGTGAGCTGCGCCGGCGCGATGCCGGCTGCGCGCAGGGCAGCCAGGGCCTCGTCCTGCAGCGCGGCCAGCACGGTGCGGTAGCCGCGGTCCAGCAGCTGCGCGCGCAGGGGCAGGCCTGACAGCGCGTTGACCGGGTTGTTGAGGTTCAGCAGCAGCTTGCCCCATTGCACCGCGCGAAGGTCGGCGTGCAGTGCCAGCGGCAGCCCGGCGGCGGCGAACAGCGGCAGCCAGGGGCGCAGCGCAGCGTCGTCCTGCGCCGCCAGTTCGCCCCAGGTGCCACGGTGGTAGCGGCCGGGCCCCAGCTCGGCAACGTTGAAGGGCACCATGCCGGCCAGCCAGTGCAGGGCCGGCGCGACCTGTGCCGCGACCTCGGCGTTGGCGACGCCGTTCTGCAGCGACAGCACCGTCGTGCCCGCGGGCAGTGCGGTGGCAAGCTGGCGCGCCGCCGCCGCGGTGGCGCCGCTCTTCACGCACAGCAGCACCAGAGCGGCCGGGCCCGCGGGCTCGGCCAGCAGCTGCAGCGTGCGGGCCGGCAGTTCGGCGCGACCGCCGTGCAGGTCCGTGAGCACGAGCCCGTGGTCCCGCAGAGCCTCGCGCACCCGCGGCCGGCAGACGTAGCGCACCGGCGCCCCGGCCGCCTGCAGGCGGCCGCCGACATAGCAGCCGATGGAGCCCGCCCCCATCAC
>CAIWPS010000284.1 GCA_903914615.1 uncultured beta proteobacterium
CCAGGGTGGCGGCGCAGGGCGAGCAGTTGCGGCGCTTTCACGAACGCTTCCCGCAGTCGCTGCGGCTGCGCCGCTTCGAGACCGCGGCCGCGGTGCTGCAGGCGCTGCTCAGGCAGCAGCCGACGCAGGCGCAGGAACATCTGGCCGAGCTGTCCGCGACCATCGGCGCCGACGACTTCGACCTCGAATCGGCCAACGTCGTGCTGGCCACTTGGGCGCGCATGCCCGCGGCACAGGCCGCCGGGCACGAGGCAGCGCTGGAACGCATCGCCCTGCGCTTCTGCACCTCCAAGGCCCTGGCCGAGGTGCTGATGGCCTCGGCCCGCCGCACCGACCTGGCCTGCGACGTGGTGCGCCGCTGCCAGGCGCGCATCTCGGCCTGGACGCAGCAGGCGATGGAATGCGCGATGCGAGGCGACCCGCGCGGCGCCGTGCGGCAGCTGCTGGAAGCGGGCCGCAGCACGCTCAATGCGAAGCTGCTGGAGATGGCCGCCGGCATCGCGCGCCGCCACGCCGGCGACGACCCCGAACTGCAGGCCGGCGCCGCCGAGGCCGGCGCCCTGCTGGGCCGCAGCTGCGCGGCCGTGAACCACATCGCCGGCATCCAGCGCTCGGGGCGTTCGCCCGGCGGCCTGCAGTTGCGCGGGGCCGGCGCGGCCGAACCCGAAGCGGCCTGAGCGGCGCGCCGGCGCGCCTCAGTTCGGGCGCAGCAGCAGCTTCTGGATGCGCCAGTTCAGCAGCTCGGCGACGAACAGCGTGTTCTCGTCGGGGCAGGCGATTTCGTGGATCCATCCGAACTGCTTGAGCTGGCGGCCGGCGCTGCCGATCACGCCCAGCACCTTGCCTTCCAGGCTGAGCTTGTAGATGCGGCCCGGGTAGGCGTCCGAGGCGTAGAGCACCTGCTTCGGCCCCGGCGTGATGCAGATCGCCCACGGCGCGCCGGGCGCGAAGGTGCCGGCCCTGGCCTCGGGGTCGAGCGGGTTGCCGATGACGGGCTTGATGCTGCGGTCGAAGGGCACGTCGATGCTGATCGCGCGCAGGAAATGGCCCTCGCCGTCGAAGACCTGGATGCGGCGGTTGTAGCGGTCGGCCACGTAGACCTGGCCGCGCGCGTCGGTGGCGATGCTGTGCGGGGTGTTGAACTCGCCCGGCTTGTCGCCCCGCGTGCCCCAGGAGGTGAGCCAGTTGCCGTCCTTGTCGACCTTGGCCACGCGCGAGTTGATGTAGCCGTCGCTGATGTAGCTGTTGCCCTGGGCGTCCCAGGCGACGTCGGTGACCTGGCGGAAGCGGCCGTCCTCGGCGGGCAGCGGCGGCTTGGGGTGCTTGAGCGGGCCGGTGTCCTCGTCGGAGGCCTCCTGCTTGCGGCCCAGCACCATCAGCACCTGGTCGTCAGGGCTGAACTTGATGACGAGGTCGCTGCCCTTGTCGGTGACCCAGATGTTGTCGTCGCGGTCGATGCGCACGGTGTGGGCGTAGGACCAGCCATACAGGTTCTTGCCCAGCTCGCGCAGGAAGTTGCCGCCGGCGTCGAACTCCAGCAGCTGCGAGGCCGCCGCCGCATAGGCCGGGCCGGTGGTGTTGCCGCGCGAGAACACGAACACATGGCCCTTGGAATTGACCGCCACGCCCGAGGCTTCGCCCAGGTGCAGGTCGCGCGGCAGCTTGAGGAAGCCGGGCACGGAATCGAAGGCGATCTGCGGCACCGGTGCCTGCGCGCCAGCGGCGGCACACAGCAGCAGGGCCAGGGGGGCGAGCCAGGTCTTGTTCATGGTGTCTCCTCGGGTGTCGGGAAGGGCTGGAGGCGGGTCAGGGTTCACCGGGCTTGAAGGGCGGTTCCTTGCCCGCGGGCACGCCCTCTTCGGCCATCGACAGCAGCATCGCCACGGTGACATAGGTGCCGGCGATGGTCGTCAGGTCCACCACCTGCTGCTCGCTGAGCAGCTGGCGGGTGCGCGCGTAGGTGGCGTCCGACACCTTGTGGGTCGTGCTGAGCTCGGTGACGAAGTCGTAGACCACGGCCTCGTCGGGCTTCATGCCCGCCGGCCGCTTCTGCGCCTTCAGCTCGGCCAGCACCTCGGGCGCCAGCCCGGCTTTGAGGGCCAGCGGCGCATGCGCCAGCCATTCCACCTGGGAACGCCACTGGCGACCGATGATGAGGATGGCGAACTCGTTCAGGCGCAGCGGCACCGAGGAGTTCCAGCGCAGGTAGTACAGCAGGTCGAACATGCGCTGGCCCATCACCGGGCTGCGCATCAGCGGGTTGTAGGGCCCGCCCAGGCCGACGCTGGAGACCTTCATGATCTGCTCTGCCAGCGGCTTCTGGTAGGGGTGCAGCTGATCCATCGTCAGCGGCGCAAAGCGCGGAGCGGTCGTGGCCACGTCGTCGGCGGCGGCGGCGGGGGCGGCGGCGGCGCCACCCAGTGCGACGGCCAGGACCGCCAGGGCGGCCGGGTTGTGCTTCATCTCGGGGTTCTCCTGCCAGGTTTGCGCAAGCGGCGGACCTTAGCAGGCCGGTCGCGGGCTGCCGCCCTCGGGTTCCACGGCTTTACGCTGCTTTGCGCGATGGCCAAAAGCACGAGGCCGCTTGCCTCAGCTCAATGCCATGCCGCGGGCGCCGAGGCATCGTGACGGGCGGCATCGATGCCGCTTTCCTGGAGGGAACGCCATGGAACTCGCCCGCCGCAGCGGCCTGCTGGCCGCATTCTGTCTGGCCCTGCTCTTCAGCACAGGCTGCGCCGTCAACCGCGCCACCGCCACGGTGGAACCCGGCGCCGCGCTCGCGAACATCCGCCGCGTGCACGTCGTGCAATTGGAAGAGGACGGCTACAACGTCAACCAGCTCATCGCCGACAAGCTGAACCGGATGGGCCTGCAGGCCACCACCGGCAAGGACAAGCCCAGGAACGTCGACGCCATCGTCACCTACTGGGACAAGTGGATGTGGGACATGACGATGTACCTGCTGGAGCTGACCGTCGTCATCCGCGACCCCGCCACCGACTTCCCGCTGGCCACCGGCAACAGCCTGCATACGTCGTTGACGCGCAAGTCGCCGCCGGAGATGGTCGACGAGGTGCTGGGCAACATCTTCAAGGGGGTGAAGTGAGGCCGCGCGCGGCCACCGCCGCCGCGGTGGTCGCGGCCCTGCTGCTGGGCGCCTGTGCGGCGCCCGCAGGGCCGGGCGCGATGACCCTGCCCGCCGCCGCCTCGGCGGCGCTGCGCCCGCACGCGGCCAGCGTCAGCGTGGCCGTGCAGGGCGGCAGCGAGACCGGCGCGCTGGACAGCAGCAACATCGCCAACGGCGACCTGAAGGCGGCCATCGAAGCGTCGATCACGCAGTCGCGCCTGTTCCGTGAGGTGGTGCAGGGGCGCGGTGGCGACTGCACGCTGGCGGTCAGCGTGGTGCAGATGTCCAAGCCCATGTTCGGCGGCGCCTTCACCGTCGACCTGGAAACCGCCTGGTCGCTGACCCGCGCTGCCGATGGCCGGGTGCTGCTGCGGCAGGTCGTCAAGTCCTCGGGCACGGCGACGATGAGCGACGCCCTGGTCGGTGCCGCGCGGCTCAGGCTGGCGGTGGAGAACGCCGCCCGCGACGCCATCGCCCAGGGGCTGGCCGCGATCTCGGCGCTCGACTTCTAGCGCGGCGCCGGCAGTCGGCAGGCCCGCGGCCGCGGCTTGCGCGCGACCGTGACGACGCCATGACAAGGGCTGTCACGGCCGCACCTTAGCATCGCCCTTCCCCGCCTGCCGCCGCCGCGTGCCCGAACCCGTTCCGCCATGCCCTACCTCGCGCTGAAGAACCTCTACGTCCGCTTCGTGCACCGTCACGGCATGGCGCGGCATTTCCGCAGCCTGGCGGTGTGGGACACCTTTCGCCGCGACGCGCCGGCGCGCGAGCTGCCGGCCAGCCTGTCGCAGCGCCTGGTGGCCGCCTCGGCCAGCGAGCCCGGGGCGCTGCTGGCGCAGCTCGGTTCCCACCCCGAGGGCCTGAGCGCCGAGCGCGCCGAGCAGGTGCGGCACGAGGTCGGCAGCAACGAGGTCGGCCACGACAAGCCGCTGCCCTGGTGGCAGCATCTGTGGCATTGCTACGCCAACCCCTTCAACCTGCTGCTGACGCTGCTGGCCGGCGTCTCCTGGGCCACCGACGACCTGCGCGCCACGGTCGTCATCTCGTCGATGGTGCTGCTGTCCACCGGCCTGCGCTTCGTGCAGGAGACGCGCTCGAACAAGGCCGCCGACGCGTTGAAGGCGATGGTCGGCAACCGCGCCACGGTGATGCGGCGCGACCTCGCCGACGAGGCCGCCGAAGAGGCACGCGCCTTCTTCGAGGTGCAGCTGCACCGCAAGCCGGCGCAGCGCGCCGAGGTGCCGATGAAGGACGTGGTGCCGGGCGACATCGTCGTGCTCTCGGCCGGCGACATGATCCCGGCCGACCTGCGCGTGCTCTCGGCCAAGGACCTCTTCGTCAGCCAGGCGGCGATGACAGGCGAGTCGCTGCCGGTGGAAAAGTTCGTCGCCGCGCGCAGCAGCGGCGCCAGCGCGCTGGAGCTGGACAACCTGCTCTTCATGGGCACCAACGTGGTCAGCGGCGCCGGCACGGCGCTGGTGCTGGAGACCGGCGACCGCACCTACTTCGGCGCCCTGGCGCGCCGCGCCACGGCCACCGAGCGCGCGCCGACGGCCTTCCAGACCGGCGTCAACCGCGTCAGCTGGCTGCTCATCCGCTTCATGCTCGTGATGGCGCCGGTGGTGCTGCTGCTGAACGGCTTCACCAAGGGCGACTGGCTGGAAGCCTTCCTGTTCGCGCTGTCCATCGCCGTCGGCCTGACGCCGGAGATGCTGCCGATGATCGTCACCAGCACGCTGGCCAAGGGCGCGGTGGTGCTGTCGCGCCAGCGCGTCATCGTCAAGCGCCTGGACGCGATCCAGAACTTCGGCGCCATGAACGTGCTGTGCACCGACAAGACCGGCACGCTGACGCAGGACAAGATCGTGCTCGAGCGCCACACCGACGTCGACGGCGAGGCCAGCGACGAGGTGCTGCGGCTGGCCTACCTGAACAGCCACTACCAGACCGGGCTGAAGAACCTGCTCGACGTCGCCGTGCTGGAACACGTCGAGGTCCAGCGCGAGCTGGGACTGGCCACCAACTACCGCAAGGTCGACGAGATTCCCTTCGACTTCCAGCGCCGGCGCATGTCGGTGGTGGTGTCCGAGCGCGAGGACCACCACGAACTGATCTGCAAGGGCGCGCTCGAGGAAGTGCTGGCGGTGTGCACGCACGAGCGCCTGGGCGAGCAGACGGTGGCCCTGACGCCGGAGCGCCTGGAGGCCATCCAGGCCACCACCGCCGCGCTGAACGAGCAGGGCCTGCGCGTCGTCGCGGTGGCGATGAAGGAAGAGCCGCCGACGCGCCATGCCTACAGCGTGGCCGACGAGAGCGGGCTGACGCTGATGGGCTACGTCGCCTTCCTCGACCCGCCCAAGGAGTCGACCGGACCGGCGCTGGCCGCGCTGGCGGCGCATGGCATCGAGGTCAAGATCCTCACCGGCGACAACGAGCGCGTCACCGCCAAGGTCTGCCGCCAGGTCGGGCTGGCGCAGCGCGGGCTGCTGCTGGGTTCGCAGCTCGAGGGCATGAGCGACGCCCAGCTGGCCACCGCGGTGGCCGAGTGCAACGTCTTCGCCAAGCTCAGCCCCGCGCACAAGGAGCGCATCGTCAGCGAGCTGCGCCGTGCCGGCAACGTCGTCGGCTTCATGGGCGACGGCATCAACGACGCGCCGGCACTGCGTGCGGCGGACATCGGCATCTCGGTCGACTCGGCGGTGGACATCGCCAAGGAGGCGGCCGACATCATCCTGCTCGAGAAGAGCCTGATGGTGCTGGAAGAAGGCGTGGTCGAGGGCCGGCGCACCTTCGCCAACATGCTCAAGTACATCAAGATGACGGCCAGCTCGAACTTCGGCAACGTCTTCTCGGTCCTGATCGCCAGCGCCTTCCTGCCCTTCCTGCCCATGCTGCCGCTGCAGTTGCTCGTGCAGAACCTGCTCTACGACATCTCGCAGGTGGCCATTCCCTTCGACGACGTCGACGAGGAACTGCTCGCCAAGCCACAGCGCTGGAACCCCGACGACATCGCGCGCTTCATGGTCTGCTTCGGGCCCGTGAGCTCGCTCTTCGACATCGCCACGTTCTGGCTCATGTGGCATGTCTTCGGCGCCGACACGCCGGCGCAGCAGACGCTGTTCCAGTCGGGCTGGTTCGTCGAGGGCCTGCTGTCGCAGACGCTCATCGTCCACCTCATCCGCACGCGGCGCATTCCCTTCCTGCAGAGCCGCGCGGCAGCGCCGCTGCTGGGCATGACGGTGGCGGTGATGGTGGCCGGCGTCTTCATCGTCATGGGCCCGTACGCCGACTACTTCAAGATGCAGGCCCTGCCCGGCAGCTACTTCGTCTGGCTGGTGGGCATCCTGCTGGCCTACGTCGGCCTGGCCCAGGGCATGAAGGTGCTGTACGCGCGCCGCTTCGGCTGGCAGTGAGGCCGGCCGCGCGGCGCGTCTGGGCGGTCAGCGATGCTGTTCCCAATGGCCCGGCGCGAGGCGCCAGCCGCCGCCTTCCTGGTGCCACTGGTGCGCCACCCAGTGGTAGCCGGGGCGCGGCGCTTCCCAGTGGCCGCCGACCCAGACATGGCGGCCGCCGACCCAGCCCCAGTAGCCGCCAAGCCAGAGGTAGCCCGGCGCCGGCGCGACGCCGACGACTTCCACTTGCGGCGCCGGCGGCGCCACCATGACGACTTCGCCGGCCGCATAGCCGCCGCGCGCCGGCACGACGACGCAGGCGCTCAGCGACAGGCTGGCCAGCGCGGCGGCGGCCAGCGGCAGAACGAAACGACGCAGGGTGTTCATGTTCGGTACTCCAAGAAGTGGCTTGATGCAACGTTAACGGCAGCCGGGCCGCTGCCGCCGACCCCGCACCCCCGGCTTTTACCTAGCTTCACAAGGTGACCAGGGGTTGCAAACCCCGGCCGGTGCGCCTGCGGCGCGTGCGCCTACACTGCCTGGCCATCGTCCGCCGCCTTGCATGACTGCCGCCCTTCCCGCCTCCACCGAGCCTGCGCCGCGAAGGCTCATCGTCGCCATCACCGGCGCCTCGGGCGCCGTCTACGGCGTGCGCGCCCTTGAACTGCTGCGCGCGCAGGGCGGCATCGAGACCCACCTCATCCTCACCGCCTCGGGCGCACGCACGCTGGTCGAGGAGACCGAGCACAGCGTGGCCCAGGTGCGGGCGCTGGCCGACCGCGTGCACGAGGCACGCGACATCGGCGCGCCGCTGGCCTCGGGCTCGTTCCGCACCTTGGGCATGCTGGTGGCGCCCTGTTCGGTGAAGACGCTGAGCGGCATCGCCCACAGCTACGACGACGCGCTGGTGGTGCGTGCCGCCGACGTCTGCCTGAAGGAACGCCGCCGCGTCGTGCTGCTGCTGCGCGAGACGCCGCTGCACGCCGGCCACATCGAGCTCATGGCCCAGGCCACGCGCAACGGCGCGGTGCTGATGCCGCCGGTGCCGGCCTTCTACGACCGGCCCGCCACGCTCGCCGAGATGGTCGACCAGACCGTGGGCCGCGCGCTCGACCTCTTCGACATCGACGTGCAGGTGGTGCGGCGCTGGTCCGGTGGCCAGCTGCGCAAGGGCGCCGACGGGGCGGCTTAGGGGCGGTTCAGAGGCGGTTCAGGGGCCGCCGGACCCGAACCACGCGGCGCGGTCGATGGCGTGCTTCTTCAGCAGCTTGCCAAAGGCCCGCCGCTCCTTGCCCACCAGCTGCGCCGCGCTGCTGACGTTGCCCCGCGCGGCCTTCAAGGCGCGCAGCAGAAAGTCGCGCTCGAAGTCCTCCAGCGCGCGGGCGCGCGCTTCGCGGTAGTTCGGCAGCGGCAGCGCGGCCTCGAACTCCGGCGCATGAGGCGCCGGGCCGTCGCGCACGATCAGCGGCCCGTCGCACAGCAGCACCTGGCGGTGGACCCAGTTCTCGAGCTCGCGGATGTTGCCCGGCCAGGCATAGCTGGCCATCCAGGCGCGCGTGGCGGCGTCGAAACCCTTGGGCGTACCGCCGTACTTGCGTGCATAGCGCTCGGCGAAGTGGTGGGCCAGCAGCGCGACGTCGCCGCTGCGGGCGCGCAGCGGCGGCAGCGGCAGGTGCAGCACGTTCAGGCGGTAGAGAAGGTCCTGACGGAAGGCGCCGGCAGCGGCCATGGCCTGCAACGGGCGGTTGCTGGCGGCGATGACGCGCACGTCGCCATGCCGCTCGCGCGCGCTGCCCAGCGGGCGGTAGCGCTGGTCCTGCAGGAAGCGCAGCAGCGCGACCTGCGCCTTGGGCGTCAGCGCGTCGACCTCGTCCAGGAAGAGCGTGCCGCGGTCGGCTTCGGCGACGAGGCCGTGGCGGCGTTCGCGGGCGTCGGTGTAGGCGCCGCGCTCGTGGCCGAAGAGCTCGGCTTCGAAGAGCTGGTCGGGCAGCGCGCCGCAGTTGATGGGCACGAAGGGTTCGGCATGGCGCGCGCCGCCGTAGTGGATGGCCCGCGCCGCGACCTCCTTGCCGCTGCCGGTCTCGCCCTCGACGAGCACGGGCGCGTCGCTGCGCGTGATGCGTTCGATCAGCGCCCCCAGGGCGCAGAACGCGGCCGACGCGCCGACGATGCGGAAGGCTGTGCGCACCGCGTCATCGGCATCGGTCCCCGGCATCGGCAGCTCCCGCAAGAAGAGCCGCGGTTATAGACCCCGCAGCCGCGCTTGGATACCGTCGTCCCTAGGGTTAGGGGCCGGGTCGTCGCAGGGCCGGGGCTACTTCGACTTCACCGGGTCGGCCGGCCGCGTGGGCAGCGCCATCGGGTGCTCGGCCATCTGCCGCAGCACCTCCTGCACGCCGCGCTCGAGCTGGCGGTCGTGGCCGGCGAGCATCGAGATGGGGTCGTTCTCGACCTCGATGTCGGGGCGCACGCCCTCGCCTTCGATGATCCATTCGCCGGTGGGCGCGTTGGTGCCCGACTGCGGCACGAAGACGCTGCCGCCGTCGATCAGCGGCGAGTTGCCGCCGCCGACCACACCGCCCCAGGTGCGCTTGCCGATGAGCGGCCCCAGGCCGGCGAGGCGGAAGTGGTAGGGAAAGATGTCGCCGTCGCTGGCGCTGGTCTCGCTGATCAGCGCCACCATCGGTCCGTGGAAAACGGTGCTGGGGTAGGTCGATGGCAGGTCGCTGCCGCGGCCGAAGCGCGTGCCCAGCAGCTTCCTGCCCAGGCGCTCCAGGAACATCTGGCTGGTGTTGCCGCCGCCGTTGGCGCGCACGTCGACGACCAGGCCTTCCTTGCGGATCTGCGGGTAGTACCACTTGATGAACTCGTACAGCCCCGGCGCGCCCATGTCGGGGATGTGCAGGTAGCCGACGCGGCCGCCGCTCAGGCGGTCCACGGTGGCCTTCGAGCGCAGCACGAAGTCGAGGTAGCGCAGGTGGTCGTCGCTGTCGATGGGGCGGTAGCTGACCTGGCGCGCGCCTTCGAAGGCCGGCTTCGCATTGAGCGTCAGCATCACCGGGTCGGTCTTGTTGCGCAGCAGCCGGTAGGGGTTGTCGTCGGCCTTGAGCTCGACGCCGTCGATGGCCAGGATGTAGTCGCCCTCGCGGGCGTTGACGCCGACCTCGGTCAGCGGGCTGCGGTACTTGGGCTCCTCGTTCTGGCCGCGGTAGATGTGCGCGAGCCGGTAGCGGCCGGCGGCGGCGTCGAGTTCGATGCGGGCGCCGGGCAGGCCCACCTTGGCGCGCTCGGGCAGCACGTAGTCGCCGCCCTCGGTGTAGGTGTGGCCGATGTTGAGCTCGGAGATGAGCTCGGTGAGCACGTAGGTGAGGTCGGAACGGTGGGTCACGTACTGCAGCCAGGGCCGGTACTGCTCGCGCAGCGCCTTCCAGTCCAGGCCGTGCATGTTCTTGACGTAGAAGTGGTCGCGGAAGCGGCGCCAGGTCTCGTCGTAGATCTCGCGCCATTCCTCGGCCGGCACGCGGTCCACGAAGAGGTCCTTGGTCGAGACCGTCTTCTTCTCGGTGGACTTCGGCCTGGCGTCGACGAGCACGAAGGTCGAGGCCGGGCCCTGCATCACGCGGGCGAGCAGCTTGCTGCCGTCCTGGCTCAGCGCCCAGCCCTGCGCGGCGGGCAGCAGTTCGCTCTCCTGCCGCTTCTTGAGGTCGAAGATCCAGACGCTGGCGCCGCCGCGTGCACCGGGTCCTTCGCCATAGACGAAGGGCGCCGCCTTGCCGTAGACGAGGAAGCCGCGCAGCGCCGACAGGCCGACCAGGTTGTCGGCCGGCAGCGGCACGCGCACGGCGCGCTGCTCGAAGCCGTCCCAGTCGATGCGCACGGAAGGCAGCGGCCGCGCGGCCTCGGGCTTGTTCTCGCCCTTGTCGGCCCTGTCGGCCCTTTCGGCCCTTTCGGCCTTGTCGGCCTCGGCCCGGCCGTCACCGTCGCCCTTCTTCTCGGGCGCCGCATGGACCTCGTCGCTCTCGGGCGGGAAGGGGTGGGGCACGTCCTTGCGCAGCGCGTAGGCGATGACGTCGGTGTTGCGGTTGCCGGCGTAGTCGAACTCGAGGTTGCTGATCTGCGGCGCGTAGTCGCGCCGGCTCAGCGCGTAGAGGTATTTGCCCTCGGGGTCCCAGGCGGCGTCGGTGACGCCGAAGAGCTCGCCCGTCAGGCGG
>CAIWPS010000285.1 GCA_903914615.1 uncultured beta proteobacterium
GACACTAGCCGTAGTGGCTTGTGGGGGGCTGGCACCCCAGATATAGTGCTTGCAGGTGATAATCCTGTGACACCTGCCTTGCCCCCGGAGCCCCACCCGCCTTCCGAACTGGACCCGCCAGCACCGTCGTCGTCGACACCGCATTGCCGGCTGCCCGCTCCCACCACCGGGCAGGGCCAGTCTGGCGGTTCAGGCGGGCAGGCGAGGGCCCAGGGCGCAGGATCCTGAAGGTTCCTGCAGGCACCGCACAGAACACCTACGCGCGTCCGCACACCTGAGCGGGCGCCCTACCGAACCAAGACAGTCACAGAGGGGATCGAATGCAAACTGTTCCGACCATGGCGCCGGCCACCGCGGCCGCCCGTCCCGCCACCGGCGCCGCCCAGGTGCTCGCCAACGCACTGCCGGCCGCCAGCTACGCGGGCTACCAGATCATCCGCCGCAACGGTGCCGTGGTCGCCTTCGAGCCCAACAAGATCGCGGTCGCCCTGATGAAGGCCTTCCTGGCCGTGCACGGCACCCAGGGCGCGGCCTCGGCGAGCGTGCGCGAGACCGTCGAGCGCCTCACCGAAGGCGTGGTCCGCGCGCTGCTGCGCTCGCGCCCGGGCGGTGGCACCTTCCACATCGAGGACGTGCAGGACCATGTCGAGCTGGCGCTGATGCGCAGCGGCCACCACGAGGTGGCACGCGCCTACGTGCTCTACCGCGAACGGCGCTCGCAGGAGCGCGCGCGCCAGGGCACGCCGGCGGTGGCCAAGGCGCCCGAGCTCTACGTCACCGAAGGCGGCCAGCGCGTGGCGCTGGACATGGCGGCGCTGCGCGCGCTCGTCGAGTCGGCCTGTGCCGACCTGGGCGCCGACGTCAAGGCCGAGCCCATCCTGGCCGAGACGCGCCGCAACCTCTACGACGGCGTGCCGCTGGACGAGGTCTTCAAGGCCGCCATCCTGGCCGCCCGCACGCTGATCGAGAAGGAACCGGCCTACACCCGCGCCACCGCGCGGCTGCTGCTGCACACCATTCGCCGCGAGGTGCTTGGCGAGAACGTCACCCAGGAGGGCATGGGCACGCGCTACGCCGAGTACTTCCCGCTGTTCATCAAGAAGGGCGTGGGCGCCGAACTGCTGGACGACAAGCTGCTGCAGTTCGACCTGGCCAAGCTCGGCGCCGCGCTCGACGCATCGCGCGACCTGCAGTTCGACTACCTCGGCCTGCAGACGCTGTACGACCGCTACTTCCTGCACATCGACGAGCAGCGCATCGAGCTGCCCCAGGCCTTCTTCATGCGCGTGGCCATGGGCCTGGCGCTGAACGAGATCGACCGCGAGGCGCGCGCCGTCGAGTTCTACAACGTGCTGTCCAGCTTCGACTTCATGAGCAGCACGCCGACGCTGTTCAACGCCGGCACGCGGCGCAGCCAGCTCTCCAGCTGCTACCTCACCACCGTAGCCGACGACCTCGACGGCATCTACGAGGCACTGAAGGAGAACGCGCTGCTGTCCAAGTTCGCCGGCGGCCTGGGCAACGACTGGACGCGCGTGCGCGCCCTGGGCAGCTACATCAAGGGCACCAACGGCAAGAGCCAGGGCGTGGTGCCGTTCCTGAAGGTCGTCAACGACACCGCGGTGGCAGTCAACCAGGGCGGCAAGCGCAAGGGCGCGGTGTGCTCGTACCTGGAGACCTGGCACCTCGACCTGGAAGAGTTCCTCGAGCTGCGCAAGAACACCGGCGACGACCGCCGGCGCACGCACGACATGAACACCGCCAACTGGATCCCCGACCTCTTCATGCGCCGGGTGGTCGAGGGCGGTGACTGGACGCTCTTCAGCCCCAGCACCTGCCCCGACCTGCACGACAAGTTCGGCAAGGCCTTCGAAGAGGCCTACACCGCCTACGAAGCCAAGGTCGACCGCGGCGAGATCAAGCTCTACAAGCGCATGCGGGCCCTGGACCTGTGGCGCAAGATGCTGTCGATGCTGTTCGAGACCGGTCACCCCTGGATCACCTTCAAGGACGCCTGCAATGTGCGCAGCCCGCAGCAGCATGTCGGCGTGGTCCACAGCTCCAACCTGTGCACCGAGATCACGCTCAACACCAGCGACACCGAGATCGCGGTCTGCAACCTGGGCAGCGTCAACCTGGCGCAGCACCTGAAGGACGGCGCCGTCGACCAGGAGAAGCTGAAGAAGACGACGGCCACGGCGATGCGCATGCTCGACAACGTCATCGACATCAACTACTACGCGGTGAAGAAGGCGCGCGACAGCAACCTGCGCCACCGGCCGGTGGGCCTGGGCATCATGGGCTTCCAGGACTGCCTGTACCAGCTGCGCCTGCCCTACGCCAGCCAGGAGGCGGTGGAGTTCGCCGACCGCAGCATGGAAGCCGTGTGCTATTACGCCTACTGGGCCAGCACCGAACTGGCCGCCGAGCGCGGCCGCTACAGCAGCTACCGCGGCAGCCTGTGGGACCGTGGCATCCTGCCACAGGACAGCCTGGCGCTGCTGCGCGAAGCGCGCGGCGGCCACCTCGAGGTCGACACCAGCAGCACGCTGGACTGGGACGCCCTGCGCGCGCGCATCGCCGAGCACGGCATGCGCAACAGCAACTGCGTCGCCATCGCGCCCACGGCCACCATCAGCAACATCATCGGCGTCGACGCGTCCATCGAGCCGAGCTTCGGCAACCTGTCGGTCAAGAGCAATCTCTCGGGCGAGTTCACGGTCGTCAACGAGTACCTCGTGCGCGACCTGAAGAAGCTCGGGCTGTGGGACGACGTGATGGTGATGGACCTCAAGCACTTCGACGGTTCGCTGCGCCCCATCGACCGCGTGCCCGACGAACTCAAGCGCCTGTACGGCACGGCCTTCGAGGTCGAACCGAGCTGGCTCGTCGAGGCCGGCTCGCGGCGCCAGAAGTGGATCGACCAGGCGCAGTCGCTCAACATCTACATGGCCGGTGCCTCGGGCCGCAAGCTCGACGAGACCTACAAGCTGGCGTGGCTGCGCGGCCTGAAGACCACCTATTACCTGCGCACCACGAGTGCCACGTACTCCGAGAAATCCACCGTCGCCGCGGGCAACCTGAATGCCGTGTCGATGGGCTCGTCGAGCCCTGCGCAGGCCGCCAGCGAACCGGCCAGCGACGTCAAGTTCTGCTCCATCGACAACCCCGATTGCGAAGCCTGCCAATGAGGCACGCGGCGTCTGTCGAAGCACGCGCACGACGCGCCGAAGGCCTCGTGTCGATGCGCTGCTGCAACAACGAGAACGCCGCGATGTCAACCAGTGCTTGGTGTTCGCGCACAACACTCCGATAATTCAAGTCGACAGGAAGTCATCACATGCTGGTCTGGGAAGAAGACGTCAGAACCCCTCCGACTCAAGCGTTGCAAACGCCTCGCGCTGCCGTGCCCTCGGCGGCGCATGCATCGCCATCACTTGCGCAGACCGCCGCACGGTCCGCGGCCGTGACCGCCGTCCCGTTCACTGCCGCCACGGCGCCTGCGGTGCCCCACGCGCCGCGCGCCGAAGCTGCATCAGCGCGCCGCGTCAACGCCGCCGACAAACGCATCATCAACGGCCAGACCGACGTCAACCAGCTGGTGCCGTTCAAGTACAAGTGGGCCTGGGAGAAGTACCTCTCCAGTTGCGCCAACCACTGGATGCCCAACGAAGTGAACATGTCGCGCGACATCGCGACCTGGAAGGACCCGAACGGCCTGACCGAAGACGAGCGCCGCATCATCAAGCGCAACCTCGGCTTCTTCGTCACCGCCGATTCGCTGGCCGCGAACAACATCGTGCTGGGCACTTACCGCCACATCACGGCGCCCGAGTGCCGCCAGTTCCTGCTGCGCCAGGCCTTCGAAGAGGCCATCCACACCCACGCCTACCAGTACATCGTCGAGAGCCTGGGCCTGGACGAGAGCGAGATCTTCAACGCCTACCACGAGGTCGAGTCGATCCGGCAGAAGGACGAGTTCCTGATCCCCTTCATCGACGCGATCATGGACCCGCACTTCAGCACCGGCACGCCCGAGGCCGACCAGACGCTGCTGAAGAGCCTGATCGTCTTTGCCTGCCTGATGGAAGGCCTGTTCTTCTACGTCGGCTTCACGCAGATCCTGGCCATGGGGCGGCAGAACAAGATGACCGGCGCGGCCGAGCAGTACCAGTACATCTTGCGCGACGAGTCGATGCACTGCAACTTCGGCATCGACCTCATCAACCAGATCAAGCTCGAGAACCCGGGCCTGTGGACGACGGCCTTCAAGGCCGAGATCAAGGCCCTGTTCGAGAAGGCGGTGGAACTGGAATACCGCTACGCCGAGGACACCATGCCGCGCGGCGTGCTGGGCCTGAATGCGTCGATGTTCAAGGGCTACCTGCGCTACATCGCCAACCGCCGGGCGCAGCAGATCGGGCTGGACGCCCTGTTCCCGAACGAAGAGAACCCGTTTCCCTGGATGAGCGAAATGATCGACCTGAAGAAGGAACGCAACTTCTTCGAGACCCGTGTCATCGACTACCAGACCGGCGGCGCGCTGGCTTGGGACTGAGCCTTCAGAAGTTCAGCAGCCCATGTTTGCATGCCGCACACCGCCGACCGCACGCACTGCACCCTGGGTGCGAGCGGCCGGGCGAGCGTGAGAGATCAAGAATGACGAACCCAGGCCGGCACCAGACCACAGCCGGGTTCGTGACCCCGTTCACCGCACTTGGGGCACCGCTGCCTGGCGCAAGCCGGGCAGCAGACCACGGGGCGGTGGATCTCTGCGCTGCGATCAGCAGCGTGGAGCCTTTTGTAACTTGATCAAGGAGATCGTTATGGCAACTGCAAAGAAGGCCGCTCCGGCCAAGAAGGCCCCCGCCAAGAAGGCCGCTCCCGCAAAGAAGGCCGCTCCGGCCAAGAAGGCCGCCCCGGCCAAGAAGGCGCCGGCCAAGAAGGCGCCGGCCAAGAAGGCGGCCCCGGCCAAGAAGGCGGCAGCGAAGAAAGCTGCGCCGGCCAAGAAGGCGGCAGCGAAGAAGGCTGCGCCGGCCAAGAAGGCGGCTCCGGCGAAGAAGGCTGCGGCGGCGAAGAAGCCGGCTGCAAAGAAGCCGGCGGCAAAGAAGGCGGCAAAGAAGGCGGCACCCGCTACGCCTGCTGCCCCTGCGGCGCCTGCGCCGGCGAAGACGGCATTGAACCCTGCGGCAGCATGGCCGTTCCCAACAGGGAACAAGCCTTAAGTCGAATACTCTGTAAAGCCACTAATGTGGCTCACTACAGAGAAGAAGAGGAGGGCCCGGCGATGCCGGGCCTTTTTTTCGTTGCGAACGGAAGCTAACCACGATAGTGTGAGGTCTTGGAGCTCGACCAAGGGTGTAATCCATGAGTCCACTGATACATCGCCTCAGAGGCGAATTGGCTGCCAGCGCGAATCCACTCCGTGAGGCTGAACTAGCAGCTCGATTGGCAGCAAATTTGGCGCGCTTTGGTCAGTTTGACGAGGCTCGGAAGATCGTCGCGGAACTTCGACAGCGGCATGGCGATGCACGAAGTGGACCGGCAACATTGTGGATCATGGTTGCCGAGGCATTAATTCATCTGTTTTTTGATTTGAGTCCTGTTGCATACGACAGGATTGAACGAGCCCAACGACTTGGATTGGCATTAGGTTACTCTTCTATCGTGGCGATCGCTTCCGCGTGGAAAGCGCACATTGAATTGGAGCGTTCGGACTATGCAGCTATGGCTAAGTCGATTGTTGCCGCCCGCGCGCACGTGGGTGAGGACGATCTTGACACTCATTCCAGAATCGCAATAGTTTTGTGCAATGCCTATACGGTTTTAGGGGAGCGCAAGAAAACGCAATTTTGGTTCTTGCGTGGTCGTGATCACGCGGTCAAGAACGGTGATCAGGCTAGCATCGAAGCATTGCTTTACAACAGGGCGGCGCTCGGAATATCTACATTGCGTGCTCAAAATTGCATTGCGCAGGTTAGTCCGTCTGAAGTCGCAAGCTTCCGATCCGAAGTTAAATCCGCCACAAATCTTCAGGATTTAACGAGGATTGCCGCATTGACCAACCACGTTCGACTGTGGGATGCCCGACTAAATATTTTGGAAGGTAGGTTCGATGAGGCAATTTCTGCGCTGGAAGCGGTTCGGATTGGTGGGCCATTTGCTAACTACAACTTTAGTCAACACATGATCGAAATTGAGCTCTCCTACTGCAGTTTCCAAATCGGTGACATCCAAGCGGCGCTAAATCGCTCTAGCTTGGTAGATCGTTCTGCATTGGTCGGGCTCGACATTGATGAACTGATGGTGGCGGCGTGGATGGATTTGAGAATGGCGTCAATCGACGCAAGGTTCGGGGACGAAAGACTGTTGAGTTTAGAACTAGAATCTAAGGTTGCGAGTTATCATGAATCTCAGCGCAGGCTCTTGCAAGCGCTTGAAGAAGTTGAGGACGCCTGAGTGAATTATTCGCTGTACAACCTGTTGTTTGGGACGATTTAAAGTCATGCAAGAAAGGGTCCATCGGTGCCGCCCGTAATCAGCCTCGCCATGGGCTCCTCCTCCGACTGGGACACCCTCCAGCACGCCGCCGCCATCCTCGACGAGTTCGGCGTGGCCTACGACAAGCAGGTCGTCTCCGCGCACCGCATGCCCGATGAACTCTTCGCCTTCGCCGAGGCCGCAGCGGGCCGGGGCATCCGCGCCATCATCGCCGGCGCCGGGGGCGCCGCGCACCTGCCCGGCATGCTGGCGGCCAAGACCGAGGTGCCGGTGCTGGGCGTGCCGGTGGCCAGCAGGCATCTGCAGGGCGTGGATTCGCTGTACTCCATCGTGCAGATGCCGCGCGGCATCCCGGTGGCCACCTTTGCCATCGGTGCCGCCGGTGCCGCCAACGCGGCGCTGTTCGCCGTCGCGATGTTGTGCCACGGCGACCCGGCCCTGCGACTGCGCCTGCTCGACTTCCGCGCCCGCCAGACTGCGGCGGCGCGCGCGATGACGCAGGACCTGAAGTGACGCTGCCGGCTCCCGTCGACGCGGGCCCGGCAGCCCGGGCCGCGCTGGTGCCAGGCCAGATGCTGGGTGTCCTCGGCGGCGGCCAGCTCGGCCGCATGTTCGTGCATGCGGCGCAGGTTCACGGCTACCGCGTCGCGGTGCTCGAGCCCGATGCCGCCAGCCCCGCCGGCGCCGCGGCCGACCTGCACCTGTGCGCGCCGTACGGCGACGCGGCCGCGCTGGCGACGCTGGGTCAGCGCTGCGGCGCCGTCACCACGGAGTTCGAGAACGTGTCCGCCGAAGTGCTGGCCCGGCTGGCGCAGGCGCTGCCGGTGGCACCCACGGCAGCGGCGGTGCAGGTCTGCCAGCACCGGGCCCTGGAGAAGCGCTGCTTCGCCGACGCCGGCGTGCCCTGCGCGCCGCATGCCTTCATCGACACCTCCGCCGCCGCCGCGGCGCCGGGCCTGGCGGCGCTGCTGCCAGGACTGCTGAAGACCGCCACCCTGGGCTACGACGGCAAGGGCCAGCGCGCGGTGGCGACGCCGGCGGCCCTGCAGGCGGCCTGGGCCGAACTCGGCGGTGTGCCTTGCGTGCTCGAGCAGCGGCTGCCGCTGCGGCTGGAATTCAGCGTCATCGTCGCTCGTGGCCGCGACGGTCAGCTGGTGCACCTCCCGCCGCAGCAGAACCTGCACCGCGACGGCATCCTTGCCGTCACCCAGGTGCCGGCCCCCGACGTCGATGCCGCCACCGCCGCGCACGCCGTGGCGCTGGCGACGCGTCTGGCCGGATCGCTGCAGTACGTGGGTGTGCTGTGCGTCGAGTTCTTCGTCCTCGACGACGGCAGCCTGGTGGCCAACGAGATGGCGCCGCGGCCGCACAACTCGGGCCACTACAGCATCGACGCCTGCGACGTCTCGCAGTTCGACCTGCAGGTGCGCACGCTGGCCGGGCTGCCGCTGGTGGCGCCGCGGCTGCACTCGGCGGCGGTGATGCTGAACCTGCTCGGCGACCTGTGGTTCGCAGGCGGTGCTGCCGCCCCGCGAGAGCCTGACTGGCCGGCCGTTCTGGCGCTGCCCGGCGTGCGCCTGCACCTGTACGGCAAGGCCGAGCCGCGGCGCGGCCGCAAGATGGGCCACCTCACCGTCACCGCGGCCGCAGCCGCCGCGGCGCACACGGTCGCGTTGCAGGCGGCCGCGCGGCTGGGCCTGCCGGCCTTTTGAGATAGCACGGCGGGCAGCATGGCCGTGCGCGACGGAAACGATGCCGCGGCGGTGCAGGCGGCGGCCGCCGAGCTCGCCGCCGGCGGCCTCGTTGCCTTCGCCACCGAGACCGTCTACGGCCTGGGCGCGCGCGCCGACGACGACGCGGCGGTGGCGCGCATCTATGCCGCCAAGGGCCGCCCGCGCGGCCACCCGCTGATCGTCCACGTCGCCGACCTCGCCGGCGCGCAGGCCTATGCCGCGCACTTCAGCGACGCGGCACTGCGGCTCGCCGCGGCCTTCTGGCCCGGGCCGCTGACCCTCATCGTGCCGCGCCGTGTCGGCTGGGGCGCGGCGGCGGCCGCGGGGCAGGACAGCGTCGGCCTGCGCCTGCCTGCGCACCCCGTGGCGCGCGCACTGCTGCAGGCCGCCGCGGGCCTGGGCGTCAGCGGCGTGGCCGCGCCCAGCGCCAACCGCTACGGCCACGTCAGCCCGACCACGGCCGCACACGTGGTACGCGAATTCGGTGCCGCCTTGACGGTGCTGGACGGCGGGCCCTGCGAAGTCGGCATCGAGTCGGCCATCGTCGATTGCACGCGGGCGCAACCCGCGCTGCTGCGCCCCGGGCAGCTCGGCCGGGAGGCACTGCAGGCCGTGCTCGGGCAGCCTCTGGCCGCGCCGGACGCCGCTTCGCCGCGCGCGCCCGGCATGATGGCCTCGCACTATGCCCCGGCGGCGCCGCTGCAGCTGCTCGACGCTGTCTCACTGCGTCACGGCTGGCAAGCTAGCGCAGCACAGGCGGGCGGGGTGGTCGGGGTATATTCCCGCCTCGCGCCAAGGCCGGGGGAGCTTGGCCCGGGGTGGGTCCATCGGCCCATGCCGGACGATGCCCGGGCCGTGGCGCACGAGTTGTTCGCGGTGTTGCGCGAGTTCGACGAGGCCGGCGTGGCTGCCATCTGGGTCGAACGTCCGCCGCCAGGCCCGGATTGGGACGGCGTGCGCGACCGCCTGCAACGCGCTGCGGCGTGACGCCGGCGCTGTCGCATCGCGTCGGCGGTGGCTGCCCTGGCGGCTGCACCAGGGCCCCAGGGATTTCGGAGCAAAGATGATCTTCAGCAGCAAGGCCACCGCGCAAGGGCGCCGCGCCGTGGGTGGTGCAGTGGCCGCGTTCTTCGGTGCGCTGTGCCTGGCCGTGCTCGCCTCGTGCGGCGGCGGCACCACGCAGTACGCCGCCTTCGTGCCGCAGCGCCTCATCGTCTTCGGCGACGACAGCAGCTACATCGACCCCACGGGGCTGAAGTACAACGTCAACGGCCTGAACGCGAACGGCGTGTTCGACTGCACGCTGGAGCCGATCTGGGTGCAGACCATCGCCGCCGTCTACGGCTTCGCCTTTGCCGAATGCAACCCGCTGGCGTTGACGCCGCTGGCCATCATGCGTGCCGGCGTCGGTGCCGAGGTGGCCGACGTGACGGCCCAGGTCGAGGCCCAGATCGCTGCCGGGGGCTTCCGCAACGGCGACCTCGCCACCGTGCTCGCAGGCCAGAACGACATCCTCGACCTCTATTCGCAGTACCCCGGCCGCACCGTCGACAGCCTGGTGGCCGAAGCAGGCGCGCGCGGCCAGCAACTCGCCGCGGCGGTGAACCGCCTCGTCGGGCTGGGCGTGAAGGTCATCGTCTCCGACCTGCCCGACCAGGGCTTGACGCCCTACGCCATCCTGCAGCGCGCCACCGACCCCTCGGGCCTGGACCGCGCCGCGCTGCTGACCCAGCTCAGCACCGCGTTCAACCAGCAGCTGGGCGTCAACATCATCATCGACGGCCGCTACGTCGGCCTGGTGCAGTCCGAACTGCGCTTCGAGGCCATTGCGCGCACGCCCGGCACCTTCGACATCTCCGACCCCCTGTGCACCGCGCCGCTGCCCAAGTGCACCACGGCGACCATCGTCCCCGGCGCCACGACCACGTCCTACCTGTGGGCCGACCTCACCCACCTGGCCACCGGCGGCCAGGCCCAGCTGTCCACGCTGGCGATCTCGCGCATCCGCGGCAACCCGTTCTGAGCGGCAGCGCGGGTCCACCGCAGGTTCGGGCCGTCATGGCCTGGGCACGCAGCGCCAGAGCAGCAAACCTTTACACGACAGCAGGCTTCGGGGTTGTGCCTCAGCGGGTTTGTCCGGTCGCGCGCCTTGCCGCGGCTGAACGATAGTCGCGGTCGAGAAAAAGAACGATCGTTCGCATCCGCCTTACCCTTGACGGGCGGCGGCCGCGCGCGAACGGCCTCAACGAGACAACCACCCAACCGCAAATGGGGCACCCATGACCAAGAATTTCCGAACCTGGGCCGGCACGGCCCTGGCCGCGGCCCTGCTCGCCGCCTGCGGCGGCAGCGACCCGTATGTGGCCGGCAGCGGCGCGCCCTCGGGCGCGCCGACGACCAAGGGCAGCTTCAGCGCCGTGGTCAGCTTCGGTGACAGCCTGAGCGACGTCGGCACCTACGCCCCCGTCACCTCGCTCACCGGCAACGGCCTGCCGCCCTATGCCGGCGGCCGCTTCACCACCAACTATGTCGACGCTACGGGCAACGTGGTCGGCACGGTGTGGGTCGAGAACGTGGCCGCCGCCCTGGGCGTGAAGATCACGCCGGCGATGATGGGCTACGGCGCCAGCTCGGCGGCCTGCCCGGCGGCCAATGCCACCTGCACCGGCTACGGCCAGGGCGGCTCGCGCGTGACCGACCCCAACGGCATCGGCCACAGCGGCGGTGCGCTCACGGTGCCGATGGTGACGCAGATCGCCAACCACCTGGCGCGCTTCACCAGCTTCAAGAGCACCGACCTGATCCTGATCTGGGGCGGCAACAACGACGTCTTCACCCAGTTCGGCAACTTCACCACCGCCGCCGCCGCCATCCAGGCCAACGCGGTCGCCGGCAAGATCACCGCCGACCAGGCCAACCAGCAGCTGTTCGCGGCGCAGAACACGGCGCAGGCGGCGATGAAGCAGGCGGCGCAGGAGCTCACCGGCTACATCAAGAACCAGATCCTCGCCAAGGGCGGCCAGTACGTGGCCGTGATGACGCTGCCCGACTCCTCGCTGACGCCCTTCGGCGCCTCGCTGCTGGCGTCGCCGGCCACGGCGTCGGCGGTGCCGGTGCTCTCGGGCCTGGTGGACACCTTCAACCTCTGGCTGCGCGACGGCCTGACCGGCCTGCCGGTGCAGATCATCGACCAGAACGGGCCGGGCAAGGACGTGTACGCCAACCCCGGCAAGTACGGCCTGACCAACAACACCGTGCCGGCCTGCGACGCGAACAAGATCAACGCCATCTTCACCGCCGCCGCGGCCGGTTCCTCGCTGTTCTGCAACGTCACGCCGGGCGCGCCCTACAACACGCTGACCAGCGGTGCCAGCACGGCCACCTGGCAGTTCGCCGACAGCGTGCACCCCACCACCGGGGGCCACGCGATCATCAGCGGCTACGTGCTCCAGCAGCTCAAGGCCTTCGGCTGGATCTGACACCCACAAGCACCTGAAAGACTCGCATGCACCACCCCATTCGACTCCTCGTGCTGGCGGCCGTCGCGGCCTGCGCCCTGGCCCACGCGCCCGCCCAGGCGCAATCGCAGACCGTCAAGCTGGGCTACATCTACTACGACCCGCATTCGAAGACCAACGGCATCACCGGCATCGGCATCCCGCCGGGCGCCGACGCCGACGTCAAGGGTGCCGGCACGCTGCTCTTCACCTACGAGGTCGAGGTCAAGCCCAACGTCGGCGTCGAATTCGTGCTCGGCCTGCCGCCCAAGATCAAGGCCGTGGCCACCGGGCCGCTGGCCTTCCTGGGCGAGGTGCTGGAAGCGCGCAACGTGGCGCCCACGGTGCTCGTCAACTACCACTTCGGCAGCGCCGGCGACACCTGGCGGCCCTACCTCGGCTTCGGCCTGAACTACACCCACTTCACCAACATCAGCACGCCCTACGGCTGGGACGTGAAGCTCACCGACTCGGCGGGCATGGCGGTGCAGGCCGGCATGGACTACGCGATCAGCAAGCAGTGGGGGCTTTACGCCAGCGTGGCGCGCGTCGACGTGCGCACCAAGCTCGTCGCCACCGGCGCCACCGTGCTGCAGAGCACGATCGACTTCCGCCCCTGGACCTACTCCTTCGGCGCGTCGTACAAGTTCTGATTCAGCGCGGCCCCGCGCCGCGGTGCGCCCACTGCAGCAGCGCGTCCAGCGCCGGCCTCGCCGCCGCCGCCTGGGGGTGGTTGACGACGGCCACCAGCACCCGCTGGCGGCCGTTGTCGGCGAGCACGTAGCCGGCCACGCCGACGACATCGCGCAGCGAGCCTGTCTTCAGGTGCGCGCGGCCGACGGCGGTGCGGCCGCGGCGCAGCGTGCCGTCCAGACCGCTCACCGGCAGCGAGGCCATCAGCTCGCTCATCACCGGGCCCGACCAGGCCTGCAGCAGCAGCCGCGCCAGGCGGCCCGCGCTCAGCCGCGTCAGCCGCGACAGCCCCGAGCCGTTGTCGATCACGACCTCGTCGCCCAGCGGCCCGGTGCGCTCGGCCAGCCAGCGCGCAAGCAGGCTGCGCGCCGCCTCGGGCGTGGCGGCGCGGCGCGGGTCGGCCTGCAGCGCCAGCGTCAGGAAGAGCTGCTGCGCCATCAGGTTGTTGCTGTACTTGTTGATGTCGCGCACCACCTCGGCCAGCGCCGGCGAGGCGAGCGTGAAGCTCGGCAGCCGGTCGGCCGGGGCCGGGCCTTCGCGGACGCTGCCGCGCAGGCTGCCGCCCAGTTCGCGCCACAGCGCTTCGATCAGCCGTGCGTCGTGGCTGGCCGGCTGCGGGTCGGCCACCGGCCAGGTCTGTTCGCCGCAGGCCGCCGCGTAGCTGCCGGCAAAGCGCGTGCGGCCGGGTTCGAAGCTGGCCTTGAGCTGGCCGCGCCAGTCCTCGCAGGGGCCGGCGGCCAGGGGTACGCTGCGGTCGGCCTGCGTGCCCGGCAGCGCCGGCTCGGCAAGCACCCGCGCCAGGCCCGCGGCGGCATCGGGCACGAAGGTGTAGGCGATGGCGCGGAAGTTCAGCAGCAGCGCCGCCGGGCGCACGTTGTAGGGCCGCAGCGGCTCGCCGTCGAAGTCGCCGGGGTCGGCATCGGGCACGGCGAAGGCGCTGTTGTCGAGCACGATGTCGCCGCGGATCTCGCGCACGCCCATCTGCTGCACGCGGCGCAGCAGCAACCACACGCGTTCCTCGACCAGCCTGGGGTCGCCGCTGCCCTGGATGTGCAGCGAGCCTTCGAGCACGCCGCCCTGCACCGGCCCGGCCAGCCACACCGGCGTCGTCCAGGTCCAGGCCGGCCCCAGGCGGTCGAGGGCGGCATAGGTCGTCAGCAGCTTGGTCAGCGAGGCCGGGTTCACGGCCACGTCGTCGCGCCAGCGCAGCAGCGGGTGGCCGCTGGCGGCGTCGTAGACGGACACGGACAGCGCCTCCGCCGGCACGCCGGCACGCTGCAGGGCAGCGATCACCGCGGGCGGCAGCGCGGGGGGGTCGGCCGCCGCAGCCGCCCCGGCGCCGGCAAGCAGGCAGGCGGCGGTGGCAAGGGCCCGGAACATGGCCGGGATGATGGCACGGCATAAACTGCCGCCATGCCTTTTCCCGCTGCCGCCGTGCTCGCCCTGGACACCTCGACCGAGCGCCTGGCCGTGGCCGTGCAGGCCGGCGCCGCGTGCCTGGCCGTCAACGCGCCGGGCGGCGCCGCGGCTTCGTCGACCCTGCTGCCACAGGTCCATGCGCTGCTGGCGCAGGCCGGGCTGGGCCTGGCCGACCTGGGCCACATCGCCTACGGCCGCGGGCCCGGCGCCTTCACCGGCCTGCGCACCGCCTGCGCCGTCGCGCAGGGCCTCGGCCTGGGCCTGGGCCGGCCGCTGCTTGGCATCGACAGCCTGCTCATCGTCGCCGAGGACGCGCGCGTGCAGCTGCCGCATGCGGCCGAGCCCTTCGACATCGGCGTGGCCATGGACGCGCGCATGGACGAGGTGTACGCCGGCTGCTACCGCTGGGCCGGCGGCCGCTGGCAGGTGCTGCAGCCGCCGGGCCTGTACACGCTGGACGCGCTGGCGGCGGCCTGGGCCGGCGCGGCCGAGCCGGCCCCGCTGCAGGCCGTGGCCGGATCGGCGCTGGGCGCGTTCGGCGCGCGCCTGCGCCTGC
>CAIWPS010000286.1 GCA_903914615.1 uncultured beta proteobacterium
CAGCGCCGCCACGGCCTGGGCGCCGCCGACGGTGAAGACGCGGTGCACGCCGGCCACGTGTGCAGCGGCGAGGACGAGGGCGTTGCGTTCACCCTTGGGTGTGGGCACGACCATCACGATCTCGCCCACGCCGGCCACCTGGGCGGGAATGGCGTTCATCAGCACGCTGCTGGGGTAGGCCGCCCTGCCGCCGGGCACGTAGATGCCCACGCGGTCCAGCGGCGTCACCTTCTGGCCCAGCAGCGAGCCGTCGGCGTCGCGGTAGCTCCAGCTGCGGCTGGTGGCCTCCAGCTGGCGCTGGTGGTAGTCGCGCACCCGCGCCGCAGCCGCCTGCAGGGCGCTGCGCTGCGCCGCGGGCAGGCCATCGAAGGCCGCCTGAAGCTCGGCCGCGCCGATCTCCAGCTGCGCCACCGATGCCGCCTGCACGCCGTCGAAACGCGCCGTCAGCGCCAGCACCGCAGCGTCGCCGCGGGCGCGCACGTCGGCGATGATCTCGGCCACCCGCGTCTCGATGGCGGCGTCGGTCTCGGCCGACCAATGCTGGAGCCTTTGGAACTCGGCTTCGAAGTCGGCCGAGGCGGTGGACAGGCGGCGGATGGCGACGCTCATGCCCGCGCCTCCACCGCACGTTCGAAGGCGTCGATCAGCGCCCGCAGCGGCTCGCGCTTCAACTTCAGCGCCGCCGGGTTGACGACCAGGCGCGAGGAGATGTCCATGATCTTCTCGACCTCGACGAGATGGTTCGCCTTCAGGGTGCTGCCGGTCGAGACGAGGTCGACGATGGCATCGGCCAGCCCGGTCAGCGGCGCCAGCTCCATCGAGCCGTAGAGCTTGATGAGGTCGACGTGCACGCCCTTGGCGGCGAAGTGCTGGCGCGCCGTGTGCGTGTACTTGGTGGCCACCCGGATGCGCGAGCCCTGGCGCACCGCGGCGGCGTAGTCGAAGTCCTCGCGCACCGCCACGCTCATGCGGCAGCGCGCGATGCGCAGGTCCAGCGGCCGGTACAGGCCGTCGCCATGCTCCAGCAGCGTGTCCAGACCGGCCACGCCGAGGTCGGCACCGCCGTGCTGCACGTAGGTGGGCACGTCGGTGGCGCGCACCAGGACCACGCGAAGATCAGGCAGGCTGGTGCCGATGATCAGCTTGCGGCTCTTTTCGGGGTCTTCCAGCACCTCGATGCCGGCGGCCCGCAGAAGCGGCAGCGAGTCGTCGAAGATGCGACCCTTGGACAGGGCGAGCGTGATCACGGCGCGGTCACGGCGCGTGTTCGGCCGGTGTCAGCGTCTTCATCGACAGGGCGTGGATCTGCTCGCGCATGCGTTCACCCAGGGCCGCATAGACACGCTGGTGGCGGCGCACGCGCGACAGGCCCTCGAACTCGGCCGAGACGATGGTGGCGAAGAAATGCTGACCGTCGCCCTCGACCTCGATGTGCTGGCAGGGCAGGCCGGCGGTGATGTACGAGCGGACCTCGTCGGGAGTGGGTGCAGCCATGGCGTGATTGTCTCAGGAACGACTTCAGGACCGCAGCTTGTAGCCGCTGGCCAGCAGCCGCAGTGCGATGGTGGCGACCACTGCGAAGCTGCCGCCCACCACCGCCAGGCTCAGCCAGGGCGAGACGTCGCCGACACCGAAGAAGCCGTGGCGGAAGCCGTCGATCATGTAGAAGAAGGGGTTGAGGTGGCTGGCCGCCAGCCACAGCGGCGGCAGCGAATGCACCGAGTAGAAGACCCCCGAGAGGAAGGTCATGGGCATGATGACGAAGTTCTGGAACGCCGCCATCTGGTCGAACTTGTCCGCCCACAGGCCGGCGATCAGCCCCAGCGCACCCAGCATGCCGGCGCCCAGCACGGCGAAGACGACGATCCACCCCGGCGCGGCCAGCTGCAGCGGCGCGAACCACACCGTCACCAGCAGCACGCCCAGGCCCACCACCAGCCCGCGCACCATCGCCGCGCCGACGTAGGCCGCGAACCAGGCCCCGTGCGACAGCGGCGTGACGAGCAGGAAGACGAGATTGCCGGTGATCTTGCTCTGCACCAGCGAGCTGCTGCTGTTGGCAAAGGCGTTCTGCAGCACGCTCATCATCACCAGGCCCGGCACCAGGAAGCTGGTGTAGCCCACGCCGGGCAGCGGCTGCACATGCTGCTGCAATGCCTGGCCGAAGATCACCAGGTACATCACCGAGGTGAGCACCGGCGCAGCCACGGTCTGGAAGGCGACCTTCCAGAAGCGCAGGATCTCCTTGCGGAACAGTGTCCCGGTGCCGGCGAAGTTCATGCCGCGACACCTTGCATGATCTCGAGGAACACGTCCTCCAGGTCGGCGCGGCCGATCTCCAGGTCCTCCACCTTCACGCCCGCCGCGCGCAGCGTCGCCAGCATGGTCTCGACCTCGGCCGCGTCGTGTGCCTTCACCTGCACGATGCGCCCGGTGACGCGCGCGGCGGCGGCGATCGCCGGCGGCAGCGCGGCGTCGGTCTTGAAGCGCAGCATGGTGCTCGCGCGCCCGGCCAGCAGCGCCGAGGTGCGGTCCAGCGCCACCACCCGGCCCTGCTTGAGCATGGCGATGCGGCCGCACAGGGCCTCGGCCTCCTCCAGGTAGTGCGTGGTCAGCAGCACGGTGTGGCCCTCGCGGTTCAGGCGGCTGATGAACTGCCACAGCGTCTGCCGCAGTTCGACGTCGACACCGGCGGTCGGCTCGTCGAGCACGATCACCGGCGGCCTGTGCACCAGCGCCTGCGCCACCAGGACACGGCGCTTCATGCCGCCGGAGAGCTGGCGCATGTTGGCACCGGCCTTGTCCGCCAGGCCGAGGGCTGCCAGCAGCTCGTCGATCCAGGCCTCGTTGTGGCGGATGCCGAAGTAGCCGCTCTGGATGCGCAGCGTCTCGCGCACGCTGAAGAAGGGGTCGAAGACCAGCTCCTGCGGCACGATGCCCAGCGACCGGCGCGCGGCGGCGAAGTCGGTGACGACATCGTGGCCCATCACCGTCACGCTGCCGCCGCTGGCGCGCGCCAGCCCGGCCAGCACCGAGATCAGCGTCGTCTTGCCGGCGCCGTTGGGGCCCAGCAGGCCGAAGAACTCGCCTTGCCGGATGTCGAAGGACACGCCGTCCAGCGCCCGCAATTCGCCTCGGGCGCCCTGGTAGACCTTGCTGACATTCTCGAAACGGACCGCGACGGCTGAGGGCATGGAGGGCGGGATTGTAGGCAGGCCCGTCGGCAGCACCGGGTGCAAGAATGAATCATGTCCCGCCCCCCAGCTCACTTCGTTCGCAGCCCCCCGAGGGGGCGCTCAGTGCCCTTCGGGCGGCCGGGCGGGCACTGACATGGCCACGACCAAGAAGCCCCGCCGCACCGCCGAGCGCATCCTCGAAGTGACGCTGGAGCTCTTCAACCGCTTCGGCGAGCCCAACGTCAGCACGACGCTGATCTCGGCCGAGATGGGCATCAGCCCGGGCAACCTGTACTACCACTACCCGGCCAAGGACGAACTCATCAATGCCCTGTACGACCGCTACGAGCGCGGCCTGGACGAGATCCTGCGCGGTGCCGATGGCGTCGAGAACGTCGAGGACGCCTGGCTGTTCTTCCACCTGCTGTTCGAGCTGATCTGGGCCCACCGCTTCCTCTACCGCGACCTCAACGACCTGCTCAGCAAGAACCGCCGGCTGGAGACGCACTTCCAGTCCGTGCTGAAGAACAAGGCCCGGGCCATGCACGGTCTGCTGGACGGCCTGTCCCGTTTCGGCGTGGCGCGGCTGAGCAGCGCCGAGGCCGG
>CAIWPS010000287.1 GCA_903914615.1 uncultured beta proteobacterium
TCGCTCTTCGTCGGCCGGCCTGAGGCCGTCTGCAGCATCTGCTCGAAGATGCGCTGGCCCAGTTCGGCCACCGTGGCGGTGCCGTCGACGATCTCGCCGCAGTTGATGTCGATGTCGTCTGCCTGCCGCCGCAACAGGGTGCTGTTGGTGGCCAGCTTCAGCGAAGGCGCCGGCGCGCAGCCGTAGGCCGAGCCGCGGCCTGTCGTGAAGCAGATCAGGTTGGCGCCGCCGGCCACCTGCCCGGTGGCGCTGACGGGGTCGTAGCCCGGCGTGTCCATGAAGACGAAGCCGTGTGCGGTGACGGGCTCGGCGTATTCGAAGACCGCTTCGAGATTGCTTGTGCCGCCCTTGGCCACCGCGCCCAGAGACTTCTCCAGGATCGTCGTCAGCCCGCCGGCCTTGTTGCCCGGCGAGGGGTTGTTGTTCATCTCGCCTTCGTTGATGGCGGTGTAGCGCTCCCACCAGCGGATGCGCTCGACCAGCTTCTCGCCCACCGCGCGGGTGACGGCCCGGCGCGTCAGCAGGTGCTCGGCGCCGTAGATCTCGGGCGTTTCCGACAGGATGGCGGTGCCGCCATGCGCCACCAGCAGGTCCACCGCGGCGCCCAGGGCCGGGTTGGCGCTGATGCCCGAATAGCCGTCGGAGCCGCCGCACTGCAGCCCCACCGTGATGTGCGCGGCGCTGCAGGGCTCGCGCTGCACGGCGTTGGCGCGCGGCAGCATCTGCTCGATCAGCGCCACGCCATGCGCCACGGTCCTGCGGGTGCCACCGCTGTCCTGGATGTTGAAGACGCGCAGCGTCTCGCCCTCGGCGAGGTGCCCGCTGCTCAGCCAGGCGTTGATCTGGTTGGCCTCGCAGCCCAGGCCCACCACCAGCACGGCGGCGAAGTTGGCGTGCGTGGCGTAGCCGCTCAGCGTGCGCTGCAAGAGCTGCATGCCCAGGCCCTCGCCGTCCATGCCGCAGCCGGTGCCGTGGGTGAGCGCCACCACGCCGTTGACATTCGGGTACGCAGCCAGCGCGGCCGGGTTCGTGCGGCGCGAGAAATGGTCGGCGATGGCGCGCGCCGCGGTGGCCGAGCAGTTCACGCTCGTCAGCACGCCGATGTAGTTGCGCGTGGCCACGCGCCCATCGGCGCGGCGGATGCCCTTGAAGGTGGCCTCGCGCGGCGCGGCCTGCGGCTTCACGCCGGCGCCGAAGGCGTAGTCGCGTGCGAAGGCGCCCTGCTCGGGGCCCATGTCGAGGTTGTGGGTGTGCACATGCTCGCCACGCGCGATGGCACGGCTGGCGAAGCCGATGATCTGGTCGTAGCGCCGCACGGGCGCGCCGGCAGCGATGTCGCGCGCCGCGACCTTGTGGCCGGCGGGAATCAGTCCGCGCACGCTGAAGCCTTCGGCCTCCGCGCCGCCCAGCAGCTGGTTGCGCGCGATCAGCACGTCGTCGTTCGCGTGGAGCCGGATCAATGGGTTCATGGCGCGTGTCCTTCAATCGTCCTTGCCGATGCGCCCACCCAGGTAGGCGGCGCGCACCTCGTCGTTGCCCCACAGGTCGGCAGGCTTGCCCGCAAGCGCCAGCCGCCCGGTCTCCAGCACATAGCCGCGGTCGGCCACCGACAGCGCCATGCGCGCGTTCTGCTCGACCAGCAGCACGGTGGTGCCGCGGCGGCGGATCTCGTCGATGATGGCAAACACCTTCTGCACGATCACCGGGGCCAGGCCCAGCGAGGGCTCGTCCAGCAGCAGCAGCCGCGGTTGGGCCATCAGCCCGCGCGCCACCGCCACCATCTGCTGCTGGCCGCCCGAGAGCGTCCAGCCCAGGGCGTCGGCGAAGGGGCGGATGTCGGGGAAGAGGTCGAACATCTCGTCGGACTCGGTCACCAGCGTGGCTTTGGCGATGCGCCCGCGGTTGCTGGCGCCGAGCATGATGTTCTCGCGCGCCGACAGGCCCGGGAACAGCCGCCGGCCCTCGGGCACCAGCGCGATGCCCAGGCGTACCACCTGTTCCGGCCCCAGCGCGGTGATCGAGCGGCCGTCGAAGACGATCTCGCCCGCCGCGGGCTCCAGCAGGCCCGAGATGGCCTTCAGCGTCGTCGACTTGCCGGCGCCGTTGGCGCCCAGGAGCGTCACCACCTCGCCGGGCTCGACGGCCAGCGACAGGCCGTGCACGGCCTCGATCTCGCCGTAGCGAACGGTCAGCCCTTCAACGGCCAGCAGGGTCATCGGGTTCGCTCCCAAGGTAGGCCGCGATGACTTCGGGTTCGCGCAGCACCTCGGCGGCGCCGCCGTCGGCGATGCGGCGGCCGAAGTTCAGCACCGTGATGTGCTGCGCCACCTCGGCGACCAGCGTCATGTCGTGGTCGATGATGAGGATGGTCAGCCCCTGCGCGGCGATGCGCTGCAGCAGTTCGCGCA
>CAIWPS010000288.1 GCA_903914615.1 uncultured beta proteobacterium
AGTTCTCGCCCGACGGCCGGCAGGTCGTCTACACGAAGTCGCGCGGGGGTTTCCTCACCTCGCCCTGGCAGGGGCTGGAGACCGGCATCTACGTCGTCGCGGCCGATGGCAGCGGCGCGCCGCAGCGCATCACGAAGGAAGGCGACGCGCCGCAGTTCGGCGACCGCAACGAAGCCCTCTACGTCACCCGCACCGTGACCACCGGCGAGGTCGACAGCCTGCGCAAGCTCATCCGCATCTCGCTGGCCGACCGCCAGGAGACCGAGGTCGCGCGCAGCGAGTTCGCCAGCGAATACGCGGTGTCGCCCGATGGCCGCTGGCTGGGTTTCGTCGAGCGCTTCCACGCCTACGTGACGCCGCTGCCGCTGACCGGCAAGGCCGTCACCGTGGGGCCGAAGATGGAAGCACTGCCGGTGCGCCAGCTCGACTTCAACGCCGGGCAGTACCTGCACTGGAGCGGCGACAGCCAACGCCTGCACTACGCGATCGGCGACGAGCTCTTCACCACGGCGCTGGCTGCGGCCTACGCGCCGGTGGCCGACAAGCAGCCGGCGTGGAAGCCGGCCGATGGCGGCGGCGTGAAGATCGGCTTCATGCAGCCCAGCGACAAGCCCACGGGCCGCATCGCGCTCGTCGGCGGGCGCATCGTCACGATGCGCGGCGACGAGGTCATCGCCGACGGCACCCTCATCGTCGAAGGCAACCGCATCGTGGCCATCGGCCCGCGCAGCAGCGTGAGCGTGCCCGCCGATGCGAAGCGGGTCGACGTGCGCGGCCACACCGTCATCCCCGGCCTCATCGACGCCCACTGGCACGGCGGCATGGGCGAGAGCGAGATCGTGCCGCAGCAGAGCTGGATCAACTACGCCTCGCTGGCCTTCGGCGTGACGACGCTGCACGACCCTTCCAACCGCAATGGCGACATCTTCAGCCAGGCCGAGCTGCAGCGTGCCGGCATGGTGGTGGGGCCGCGCATCTACTCCACCGGCAACATCCTGTACGGCGCCAAGGCACCGTTCACGGCCGTCATCAACAGCCTGGACGACGCGCTGACGCACCTGAAGCGCCAGCAGGCCGAAGGCGCCATCAGCGTCAAGAGCTACCAGCAGCCGCGCCGCGACCAGCGCCAGCAGGTCATCGCGGCGGCGCGGCAGACCGGCATGATGGTGGTGCCCGAGGGCGGTTCGATGTTCGAGCTGAACATGGGCATGATCGTCGACGGCCACACCGGCATCGAGCATGCGCTGCCCATCGCCGAGGTCTACGACGACGTGACGCAGCTCTGGCGCCAGACCCAGGTCGGCTACACGCCGACGCTGAACGTGGCCTACGGCGGCCTCGACGGCGAACATTACTGGTACGCGCGCACGGAAGTCTGGAAGCACCCGCTGCTGATGCAGTTCGTGCCGCGCAGCGTGCTGCAGTCGCGCGCAGTGCGCCGCGAGACGGCGCCCGAGGAAGACTACAACGTGATCCGCGTCGCCCGCACCGCCACCGCGCTGCAGCGCGCCGGCGTGGCCGTCAACATGGGCGCGCACGGCCAGCGCGAGGGCCTGGGCGCGCATTGGGAGATGTGGATGTTCGCGCTCGGCGGCATGACGCCGCTGGAAGCCATCCGCACGGCGACGATCAACCCGGCGCGCTACCTCGGCCTGGACCGTGACCTCGGTTCGCTGGAGGTCGGCAAGCTGGCCGACCTGGTGGTGATCCGCGGCGATGTCACGGCCGACATCCGCAAGAGCGACCAGATCAGCCGCGTGATGCAGAACGGTCGCCTGTACGAGCTGCCTTCGATGAACGAGGTGCTGCCGCGCCAGCGCCCGCGCCGGCCCTTCTTCTTCGACGGCGCCGACGGCAGGACCATGCCGGTGGAGATGGACACCTCGGCGCACGGCGACGACTGAGTCACCGGGCCAAGGCTCGCTGCCGCGCCCTGCGGGTTCAGGCCTCGGAGTCCTCGCCCAGGGCCTGGGCCAGCGTGGCGTCACGCGCATGGTGGTGCCGCGGGTCGTGCTTGCCCAGCGCCGCACCCACCGCACGCTTGAGCTTGCGCAGCGCGCCTTCGATGGCCTGGTGGGCGTTGCCGGCGCTGTCCTTCACGATCACGGGTTCCAGGCCCACCAGTTGCGCCTGCAGCGTGCAGTGGATGCTCTGGGCACCG
>CAIWPS010000289.1 GCA_903914615.1 uncultured beta proteobacterium
CAATGAAGCCCACGCCCGTGGCCACCGACTGGTGGTAGCCCAAGAGGTACAGGAACCACACGCCGCCGGTGAGCGCGAAGGGCAGCGTGGCCATGATGAGCAGCGCCTCGTCGAAGCGGCCGAAGGTGAGGTAGAGCAGCATGAAGATGATGGCCAGCGTCGCCGGCACGACGACGAGCAGGCGCGCGTTGGCGCGCTCCAGGTACTCGAACTGGCCCGAGTAGGCCAGGCTCATGCCCGGCTCCAGCTTCACCTCGCGCGCCACGGCGCGACGCAGGTCCTCGGCCACCGAGGCCAGGTCGCGCCCGCGCACGTCGACGTAGACCCAGCCGGCCGGCCGCGCGTTCTCGCTCTTGAGCATCGGCGGCCCGTCGCTGATGGCGACCTGCGCCACGCTGCCCAGCGTCACCTGCTGCCCTGTGGGCGTGAGGATGGGCAGGTCCACCAGCCGCTGCGGCGTGTCGCGCCACTCGCGCGGGTAGCGCAGGTTGATGGGGAAGCGCGCGCGGCCTTCGACGACCTCGCCGATGTTGTCGCCGCCCACGGCGCCGGCGATCACGGCCTGCAGGTCGGCCACGTTCAGGCCGACGCGGCCGGCGGCGATGCGGTCGATCTGGACGTCGATGTAGCGGCCCCCGGCCTGCCGTTCGGCCAGCGCCGACGACACGCCGGGCACGCCCTTGGCCACCTGCTCGACGGCTGCCAAGACGCGGTCGATGGTGGCCAGACTGCCGCCGCTGACCTTCACGCCGATGGGGCTCTTGATGCCGGTGGCCAGCATGTCGATGCGGTTGCGGATGGGCGGCACCCACAGGTTGGACAGGCCCGGCACGCGCACCGCCTGGTCCAGCGCCGCGACGAGCTTGTCGGGCGTCATGCCCGGCCGCCATTGCGCGCGGGGCTTGAGCTGGACCGTGGTCTCGAACATCTCCAGCGGCGCCGGGTCGGTCGCGGTCTCGGCGCGGCCGGCCTTGCCGAAGACGCGCTCGACCTCGGGCACGGTCCTGATCAGGCGGTTGGTCAGCTGCAGCAGCTCGCCCGCCTTCTGCGCCGACAACCCGGGCAGCGCCGAAGGCATGTACAGCAGGTCGCCTTCGTCCAGCGGCGGCAGGAATTCGCCGCCCAGGTGCAGCAGCGGCCAGGCCGTGGTGGCCAGCAGCACGAAGGCGATGGCAAGGGTGGCCTTGGGCCAGCGCAACACGGCATCGAGCACCGGCCGGTAGGCGCGTATCAGCACGCGCGTGATCGGGTTCTTCTGCTCGTCGGGAATGCGGCCGCGGATCCAGTACCCCATCAGCACCGGCACCAGGGTCACCGACAGGCCCGCGGCCGCCGCCATGGCATAGGTCTTGGTGAACGCCAGGGGCCCGAACAGCCGCCCTTCCTGCGCTTCCAGCGTGAACACCGGAATGAAGGACAAGGTGATGATCAGCAGCGAGAAGAAGAGGGCCGGACCGACCTCCACCGCGGCGTCCGTCATCACCTGCCAGCGCGCCTCACCCTGCAGCGGCTCGCCCACATGCGCGTGCTGCCAGGCCTCGATCCTCTTGTGCGCGTTCTCGATCATCACCACCGCGGCATCGACCATTGCGCCGATGGCGATGGCGATGCCGCCCAGCGACATGATGTTGGCGTTGATGCCCTGCGCGCGCATCACGAGAAAGGCCGCCAGCACGCCCAGCGGCAGCGCGATGATGGCCACCAGCGCCGAGCGCAGGTGCCACAGGAAGACGGCGCAGACCAGCGCCACGACGATGAACTCCTCCAGCAGCTTGTGCGAAAGGTTGTCAATCGCACGCCCGATGAGCGCGCTGCGGTCGTAGGTCGTCACCACCTCCACCCCTTGCGGCAGACTGGCCCGCAGCTCGGCCAGCCGTGCCTTCACCGCGGCGATGGTGGCCTGCGCGTTCTTGCCCGAGCGCAGGATGACGACGCCGCCGGCGACCTCGCCCTGGCCGTCGAGCTCGGCGATGCCGCGGCGCATCTCGGGGCCGAGCTGCACGGTGGCCACGTCGGCCAGGCGTACCGGTACGCCGGCGCGCAGCGCCAGCGGAATGGCGCGGAAGTCGTCCAGCGTCTTCAGGTAGCCGCTGGCGCGCACCATGTACTCGACCTCGGCCAGCTCCAGCACCGAGCCGCCGGTCTCCTGGTTCGCGGCCATCAGCGCGTCGCGCAGCTGCGCGTAGGTGATGCCTTGCGCGGCCAGGCGCAGGGGGTCGGCGACGACCTGGTATTGCCTGACCATGCCGCCCACGCTGGCGACCTCGGCCACGCCGGGCAGGCTCTTGAGCTCGTACTTCAGGAACCAGTCCTGCAACGTGCGCAGCTGCGAGAGGTCGTTGCGGCCGCTGCGGTCGACCAGCGCGTACTGGAAGATCCAGCCCACGCCGGTGGCGTCGGGGCCCAGCGCGGTCCTGGCACTCGCCGGCAGGCGGCCCTGCACCTGGTTGAGGTATTCGAGCACCCGTGAACGGGCCCAGTACAGGTCGGTACCGTCTTCGAAGATGACGTAGACGAAGCTGTCGCCGAAGAACGAGAAGCCGCGCACCGTCTTCGCCCCGGGCACCGACATCATCGTCGTCGCCAGCGGATACGTCACCTGGTTCTCGACGATCTGCGGCGCCTGGCCGGGGTAGCTGGTGCGGATGATGACCTGCACGTCGGACAGGTCGGGCAGCGCGTCCACCGGCATCTGGCGCAGGCCGACGATGCCCCACACTGCCAGCCCCAGCGTGGCCAGCAGCACCAAGAGCCGGTTGGCGACCGACCAGCGGATGAGGCGCGCGATCACCGCAGCGCTCCTGAAGCCGCAGCCGCGCTCGCTGCCGCCGGCGCACGCGCGAACACGCCCTGCAGGCTGGCCTCGGAGTCGACGAGGAACTGTCCCGAGGCCACCACCTGCTGCCCGGCCTGCAGGCCGCTGCGGACGACGATGAGGTCGCCGACCTCGGCACCGACGTCGACCTCCACCGGGCGGAAGCGGCCCGGCGCATCGACGACGTAGACGAGGGCGCGGCGGCCGGTGCGGATCACGGCCTCGGTCGGCACCACCAGGGCCTGCGCCTGCGGCCCATGCAGCCGCACCTGCGCCGCCAGCCCGGCCCGCAGGCGGCCGTGCGGGTTGGGCAGCTCGACGCGCAGGCGCAGCGTGCGCGTGTCGCGGCTGGCCTCGGGCAGGATGGCGGCGATGCGTCCTGCAAACACTTCGTCGGGGAAGGCGGCGAAGCGCGCCTGCACCGCCAGCCCCGGCCGCGCCAGCGCCGCCTGCGCTTCGGGCAGCGCCACTTCCAACCACACCGTGGCCAGGCCGTTGATGCGCGCCAGCGTCATGCCCGGCGCCACGCTCATGCCGCGGCGCACGGCCAGTTCGGTGATGACGCCGCCGATGGGCGCGGTGATGGTCTGCAATGCCTGCGGCCGGCCGCTGCGCTGCACCTCGTCGACCACGGCCGCCGTCATGCCCAGCAGCAGCAGGCGGGCACGCGCGGCCTGCGCCAGCGCAGCGTCGCCGGTGGCGCGCACGGCCAGGTATTCCTGCTGCGCGCCCAGCCAGTCGGGGTTCATCAGTTCGACCAGCGGCGCGCCGGCGGCCACGACGTCGCCGGGCGCACGGCCCGGCACGTGCTCGACGAAGCCCGCCGTGCGCGCCTGCACGATGGCGACGTCGCG
>CAIWPS010000290.1 GCA_903914615.1 uncultured beta proteobacterium
GACCTTGCGTCGGGAAGTAGCCCATTGGCAGCGCAGCCGAAACGGCGACGGCGCGAGCATCGAATGGACCTTCACTCGCCAGGATGCAGACCGGAAAATGGGTAACCACTACGTTCCGTTATTTGCGTGTTGACGTACTAGTTCTGTCCTTCGCTTCCAGCAATGCGATTGCCGAGTCCGAGTGCATGTGCGTCGTTGCGGTGCATTTGCCATAGTCGAGTCCAGTCGTTGAAGCGGGCACCCTTGGCTTTGGCCAAGGCAGTTAGTTTGAGCTCCGACGGATATATCTTCACGGCCACCAGGGGGTTGGCTTTGCGTTGGACTTTGACGCGGTCTACTTCCAGCTCGACGGTCGTGATCCGTTCCGTTCCATCCGGACTCAGCCGGTAGCGAACGCAGACCAGTGCCTCGCCATACTTTCGGGTCAACCGGACAGCGCCCGGTGTGTCGACCTGCATGGTCTTGCCCACGGCCCATGAGTGAGCCGGCGATGCGCGGGGTTTCTTCAGCCTGGGTGTCACCATCGCCGTCTCCTTTGCGCCTGTTTTCCAAGCCAGGCGGGCGGCGACGTCAAGTACCGGGCCCGCGCGCAGGGAATGTACCGTGAGCGCATTCAGATCCAGAATGGGGCCGTGGCGGTGAGCGCCTGCGCTTCGCGTCGGGTCGGGCTTCCGCCCTGCAACATGTCTGCCGCGCTCGGGCAGCAAGCCCGCTTGCGCCTCACCATGCATCCCCGGCCCGGCTGCGCCCGCCTCCCCGGCGCCGCGGGCTGCCGCGCCGCCCTCGCCTGTTCAGCGGCGCAGGGGTGCCGCCGGCGGCGCCAATATGTCGTCCAGCGCCCGGTGCAAGGCCTTCGCGATCAGGCGGTCGGCCAAGGCTTCATCGATGTCCGGCACGTCCCAGCCGAAAATCGCGCGGTACTTGTCGACCAGTTGCTGGACGTCCGAGTTCAATTGAATCCGATGGGCGTCCATTTCCAGGGCTTCGATGGCGGCCATTCATGGGCTCCTGGTTGCCGTGCATGCGGGTCTCGCGGCGCCCGTCTTGCGACCTTTGCACGCCGTCCCTCTGCGCAGTCTGTCTTCAAGCCGGTTCCGGGTCTGTACGCCGGCCCACGGTGGCCCGGCGGCGGCCTGGGAAGCACACGGTGCTGCAAACCGGGCAGCGGCATCGCCGCTGCCCCCGCAGGCTGCCGCCGCTGCCGCCGTCTCCGGCGCGGGCACCCGCACCGTTACCGCAATGGTCGAGCCCCCGTCTCGGCGTGACGTGTGCGCGGCAGCAGGCGGTCGTACTCGCGCTTGACGACGGCGTAGCACTCGCAGCTGCGTTGCTCCAGGCCCGCCCGGTCCAGCACCGAGATGTGGCCCCGCGCGTAGCGGATCAGCCCCAGTTTCTGCAGCTTCAGTGCCGCCTCGGTGACGCCCTCGCGCCGCACGCCCAGCATGTGGGCGATGAGTTCCTGCGTCATCTGCAGTTCCAGCCCCGGCAGCCGGTCCAGGCTCAGCAGCAGCAGCCGGCACAACTGCTGGTCGACGGTGTGGAAGCGGTTGCAGGCGGCCGTCTGTGCCATCTGTGCGATCAGCGCCTGGGTGTAGCGCAACAGCAGGTGCATGACGGCGACGGACTGGTGGAATTCGTCGCGCACGACGCGGGCAGCAAGGCGGAACCCTAAGCCCGCGCACTGCACCACGGCGCGGCTGGGCGTGGTCGAGCCGCCCATGAAGAGCGAAACCCCGACCACGCCTTCGCTGCCGACGACGGCGATCTCCGACGTGTCGCCGCTCTCCATCACGTACAGCAGCGCCACCAGCGCGGTGACGGGAAAGTAGGCGTGGCTGGGTGCCTCGCCGGGCTCGACCAGCACGCGGCCCAGAGGCAGGTGCACCCATTCCAGCTGCGGCAGCCAACGCGCCATGTCTTCCGCAGGCAGGGCCGCGATCAGCGCGTTGCCGCGCAGGTCTGCGGTCGTGGCCGCCGCCAGGGGTGCCGGTGCCACAGCCTCAGCCCGCCACAGCGGCAGCGCCGTCGGCCAGTCCCTGCGGCATCAGCGGCAGGCTCACCACGAAGCGGGTGCCGCGGCCGGGGCCGGCGCTGTCGGCCCCGACGCTGCCCCCCAGGTCCTGTACCAGCGCGCGCACCACCGGCAGGCCGATGCCCACGCTGACGCCATTGAAGCCCAGGGCGCGGCTGTCCTGCCCGAAGGGCTCGAAGATGCCGGGCAGCGCCGCGGGCGCGATGCCGATGCCCTCGTCGTCCACGGTGATCACCAGCTCGCCGCCCCGGCGCGCTGCGTCCAGCCGGATGGCGCCGCCATCGGCGGTGTATTTCGACGCGTTGTCGAGCAGGTTGGTCAGCAGCAGCGTCAGGCGCGCGGGTTCGCCATGCACCACCAGCGGGCCTGCGGCCACCGTCAGTGCCAGGCGCTGCTGGCGCAGTTCCAGCTGCAGGCGGCAACCGGCCTCGACGTCCCTGATCACCGCGGCCATGTCGGTGGGCCGGCCGGTCTGCGCCTTGCCCGCGTCGGCGCGCGGCGTCGCGGCCGCCGCGGCCACCAGGCGCGCCATGTGCTGCGTCTGCTCGGCGATGAGGGCCTGCACGCGCGGCAACAGCGGCTCGTCAATGCGCGCCCGGCCGAGCATCGCCGTGGCCAGGCGGATGGGCGCATGCGGGTCGCTCAGCTCCGCATTCACCGCCGCCAGCAGCTCGGCCTGGCGCTGCTGCGCGCGCTCGGCCGCCTCTTGCAGCTGCTGGGCGCCCAGGGCGGCCAGCACCAGGCGCTCGTTGGCCTCCTGCAGCTGTGCATTGCGGCGCTGCTGCTCGGCCAGCACGCGTGCCTGCAGGCTGGCCACGGGCGGCGCCGGCTGCGGCGCCGCCGCTTCGCCATGGCTGGCGCTATGGCCCGGCCCCTGGCGCTTGGCCAGGTACATCGCGGCGTCGGCGCGCTCGATCAGCGTCCTGGCGTCGTCGCCGTCGTCAGGGAACAGGCTGATGCCGATGCTCGCGCTCATCCCCGCCCACTGCTGCGCCGGCTCGGGTTCGGCCAGCGTGGCCAGCAGCTTCTCGGCCAGATGGGCGGCGTCGTCGCGTTGGCTCACTTCGGTCAACAGGATGAGGAACTCGTCGCCGCCGTGGCGGCTCACGGTGTCGACCTCGCGCACTGCCGCCCGCAGCCGGCGCGCCACCTGCTGCAGCACGGCGTCGCCCACGGCGTGGCCGCGGCTGTCGTTGACCTGCTTGAAGTCGTCCAGGTCCAGGAACAGCAGGGCCAGCCGGCCGCCGCGGCGGCGCGCCGCGGTGATGGCCTGCGCGAAGCGGTCCAGCAGCAGCGTGCGGTTGGGCAGCTGGGTCAGGGCATCGATCTCGGCGGCCTGGGCCACCTCGGACAAGGCCAGGGCGGCGGTCTCGGCTTCGGCCTGGTGGTGCAGCGCAGCCAGCACCAACTGCTCGTTGGCTTCGACGATGCGCTGGGCCTGGCTGTTGCTCAGCTGGCTCTCGGCCACCACCACGTCCTGCAGCAGGCGCACCAGCACCGCGCGCGCCGCCTCGACCTTGCGCTCGACGCGTTCGAGGTCTTCGCGTGCGCGCTGCGCCGGGTCCGGCGCCGGCATGCCCTGCGGCGGCTGGGGCGTGCTCATGGCGCGGCCTCAGTCACCGCCGCCCGGCGGTGGCGGGTCGCGCCTGCGCGTCGGCCGGCCGCCGAGCAGGCCTTCCTGGTTGGGCAGCTTCTCGCCGATATGGATGCCGCCGCCGTCGATGCGGTACTCGCGCAGTTCGTCGGAATGGGCGCTGGCGCGCACCTTGATCACCGCCGTGACGCGGCGCAGGCAGCTTTCGACCTCGATGTAGCGCTGCACGATGATGGCGTCGGTGAGAAAGGCGGTGCCGTAGGGGCTGAAGCGCAGGTCGGTGTAGCGGTCCTCGAGCTCGGACGTCATCAGCACGGTGACGCCGGCACTCGACAGCGCCGTCACCAGGCCGAGCAGCGATTCGCGGAAGTCCTCGCGGAAGCTCGGCGCCAGTGCCAGCTCGAAGCCCGACAGCGAATCGATGACGACGCGGCCGGCGCCATGGCGGCGGATCTCGCCGACGAGCAGGTACACCACTTCGTCGATCGACAGGTCGGGCGCCTGGCTGTTGAGCAGGCTGACCTGGCCGGCGGCGATGAGGTCGGCCAGCAGGCGGTTGCGCTCGTGGTTGGGCCGCTGCTCGAAGGCCATGACGACGCCCTTCTCGCCGCAGCGCGCGCCTTCGGCCAGGAAGGACGCGGCCAGGACGCTCTTGCCCGAACCCGAAGGCCCTGCCACCAGCAGCGAATAGCCGCGTGGCAGGCCGCCGCCCAGCATCTCGTCCAGCCCCGTCACGCCCAGCCGGGCCCGCGGTTCCAGCGCCGGTGCCGGGTCCGCCTCGGCCTGCGCCGCCACCACCGCCGCGGCAGGGGCGAAGACCTCGATGCCCGAGGTCGCGATGCGGTAGGTGTGCAGGCCGGGCAGCGTCGACTGCCCGCGCATCTTCAGCACTTCCATCTTGCGCACCATGGAATTGCGCAGCACGCTCTGGCGCAGCCAGATCAGGCCGTCGGCGACCGTGAACACCGGGTTGGCGTCGGTCTCGTTGAAATACTCGCCGATGAGGAAGGTGGTGGCCTGCCAGGTCGTCATCAGCATGCCCAGCTGCTGCACGAACTGCTGCAGGCCCTGGCGCGGGTGCCCGCTGTTCTCGTTGGCGACGATGACCGAGCGGAAGGAATCGACGAAGACCAGCGCCGGCGAAAGTGCCGCCACCGCTTCGACGATGCGGCGCAGCACGAGGTCGAGGTCGCCTGCCATCGCTTCTTCGGAAAGGCTGATGAAGCGCACGCGGCCTTCCAGCGCCTGGCTGTCGAAGAAGTCGAACTGCTGCTGGTAGCGCAGCATCTTCAGCGGCGGCTCGCCGAGCACGGTGAAGTACAGCGCCGGCCGTTCGGGCGTGGCCAGCGCGAACATGATCTGGTGCGCCAGCGTGGTCTTGCCGCAGCCGGGCTGGCCGGCGATGAGGTTGAACGAGAACTCGGGCAGGCCGCCGCCCAGCACCTCGTCCAGGCCGGGCACACCGGTGGCCAGGCGCTGGATCGCTACTTTGCTGCTCATGGTGGGGGGTCCTGCGCGGTGGCGCTCTCGGGGGAGGGTTCGGTCGGCGGGCCCCAGGCCGCGCGCAACAGGCGCTCGGTCAGCGAAGCGCCGATCAGGCTGGCCAGCAGTTCGTGGCAGGTCTGCAGGACGCAGTGGGCCGCCGCGGCGGCCTGTTCGACCGGGCGCTGCGCCAGCGCTGCGCACAGCGGTGCGGGGTCGAAGGCTTGGGCGTCCAGCGGCGGTGCGGCCGGCAGCCAGGGGTAGGACTTGCCGGCCAGATGCAGGCTGCGCCAGAGCAAGGCCGCCACGCCGCGCGCGCCGATGATCGGCTTGAGGACGGTGTCGATATCGAGCCAGACCGCGGCACATGCGGCAGCAACCTCGGCCGCCGTGGCGTTCACGGTCAATCGATGGGCCAGTGGGACGGCGAAGGGGCCGCCCGGCATGCGCTCCAAGGGCATCGCTGCAATTCCTCCGGTGGCGCTCAGGTCATGGTACGCCGGCCTGGCGCCGACGATCGCTGGACGAGGAAATAAGGTTCAAATTCTTTGCCATCGTGGCAACGATGCCTTGACGGGCAACTGTGCGCGCCACCGCACCGACGGCAGGTCGGTGCGCGTGCTTGTCGGGTCGGCTGCGCCTACATCAGGCGCGTCGACCCCATGCCCAGAAGGCCGACCAGGCCGATGATGATCAGGTACAGGGCGACGATGAAATTCAGCAGCCGGGGTATCACCAGGATGAGGATGCCGGCGATCAGGCTGATCAGCGGCGTGAGCGCGACATGCAGGTTCATGGCGCAGCTCCTGCGGCCGGGCGCTGGGGCATCGATGCGCTGCGCGGCGGTGGGGTGTCGACGGTGTGGCGATGCATGGCAGGGCTCCGGAGTCAGGAGCCGCAGCATGGCACGCCAGGGGCCGTCGATCGGTGCGCGATCGAACACAGCGCAAGGCCCCGGTGGCGCCCGTGGGCAAGGAAGGGCACGCGGCGCAGCGAGCGACAGCGCACAGACGCGCGCACCCGGGCGGGCAAGACTTCGATTTCCCATCCGACCGAAGAAAGCCCGCCATGAACAACCGTATCGCCGTCAGCTGCCTGACCATCGCCGCCTTCATCGCGCCTTGCGCTGCTTTTGCCGCGCCGGGCGACACCGACCGCGCCCACCCCGAGGCCTTCGTCAAGGACTCGGTCATCACGACCAAGATCAAGGCCAAGCTGGCGGCCGAGAAGATGCGCAGCCTGGTGCACATCAGCGTCGACACCGACGCCAACGGCCGGGTCGTGCTCAGTGGCAACACGCGCACGCAGGGCGGCATCGACAAGGCCGTGGCCATCGCCCGCGCCACCGAGGGCGTGACCTCGGTGGAGAACCACATCATGGTGAAGGCCGAAGACTGAGCGCTGCGGCCGTGCCCGCGAAGCGTGCCGCCGCCGGTCGAGCACGAACGGCTCGGCATGCAGCGCAGGGCCGCCCCGCGCGCCGGCGTTCGCTGTCGCACAGACTGCGCCGGCGCGGCTGGTTAGGGTGCAGGCACGAGGGCGGTCACGGCTTCGCCGCATGCAGCGCGCTCACCCGCGTTGCCCGCGCCTCGGATCACTCGATGAAGGAAGACGCATGAACAAGGATCAAGTCAAGGGCCAGGTCAAGGACCTCGCGGGCAAGGTGCAGGAAGAGGCCGGCAAGGTCGTCGGCAGCACCAGCCAGCAGGTCAAGGGCCTGGACAAGCAGGTCGAGGGCAAGGCCCAGAAGGCCCTCGGCGACGCCAAGCAAGCGGTGCACGACGCCACCCGCAAGTAGGAAGTGCCTCGGGGCCGCGCCCTTGGCGGTGCGGGCCCGGTGCCTGGGCTTCGCGCACCAGCCGGCCGCAGTCGCCCGGCGGGCGCGCGTCTGTGCGGCGGGCCGCTCATGGTGCGGCAGCGGACAGACGGCCGGCGCCCCTGCACCCAAGCTGAGGCGCCCATGCCCGACGAACCCACCCCCGAGCCGCCCGGACCCGACGCCGCCGCCACGCTGCAGCCGCTGCAGGCGGCCGAGTGGGCGCTGGGCGGCGCCTGGACCTGGCGCGGCCTGGGTGTGCTGGCACAGGCGCCGGCTGCGGCGGTGTCGCCCACGCTCATCGACGGCGCCGGGCTGCAGGCGCTGGACAGCGCCGGCGCGTGGGTGCTGCGGCGCTGGATGGGC
>CAIWPS010000291.1 GCA_903914615.1 uncultured beta proteobacterium
GGACAGCAAATTCCATACCGACGACAGTCCGGCAGCAACGGGCCAGGCCACCGAGCGGTTGCGCGGCGTCAGTGCAGGGCGCAGCTGCCCGGCCCGTCGGGGTAGCCGCAGCTGCCGCAGGGGCCGGCAGGCGCGTCCAGGGCCGGCGCGCTGCCGGCGCCGCCCGTGGCGAACACCGAGAGCTGTTTTTCCAGCTGGGTGGAATGGCATTTCGGGCAGGCCGGCTGGGTGTCGGAACGCACGAGCATCTCGAACTCGCGGCCGCAGTCCTGGCAGGCATATTCGTAGATCGGCATGGAGCAACTCCTCGGGGGCCCGATTGTCGCGCAGCGACGCGGTTGGCCGCGGCCGCAACCGCAGCGCGAAGGTCGGATACTCCGCCGCCTGCCTCGATGTCCACGCCCCAGCCCCTGCCCCATCCCCTGCCCGATAGCCTGCGCGCCCGCGCGTGGCGCCTGGTCGTGTGCGACCCCATGCTCAGCGTGCTGCTCGTCGCGCTGGCGCTGCTGACCCTGGCCGACCCGGGCCAGCTGCCCCACTATGCCGGCCGCATCGACCGCCCCACGCTGGCCGCGCTCGCCGGCCTGCTGGCGCTGACGCAGGCGCTGCAGGCCAGCGGCGCGCTGCACGCGCTGGCGCAGGCGCTGCTGGTGCGCCTGGCCAGCGCGCGCGCGGCGGCGCTGGCACTGGTGGCGGCGTCGGCGCTGCTGGCGATGGTGCTGACCAACGATGTCGCGCTCTTCGTCATGGTGCCGCTGACGCTGGGCCTGTGCCGCCTGGCCGGCCTCGCGCCGGCGCGCTTCGTCGTCTTCGAGGCGCTGGCCGTCAACGCCGGCTCGGCGCTCACGCCCATCGGCAACCCGCAGAACCTCTTCCTCTGGCAGCGCGCCCATGTGCCCTTCGCCAGCTTCGTCTGGCAGATGCTGCCGCTGGTGGCCCTCATGCTGGGCGCACTGCTGCTGCTGACCGCCTGGGCTTTTCCAGCGCGGCCCTTGCGCGCGCATGCCGGCGCGGCGCCAGCCGCCGTCGACCGCCGGCTGCTCGCCGTGGCGCTGGTCCTGTACCCGGCCTTCCTGGTCGCTGCCGACCTCGGCCATGCGCTGCCGGCCTGCGCGGCCGTGCTGGCGGTGTTCGCGCTCATGCGGCCGCGCCTGCTGCGCGACCTCGACTGGGGCCTGCTGCTCGTCTTCGCGCTGATGTTCGTGGTGCTGCGCACCGTCGTGGCCCAGCCGCCGGTGCAGGCCTGGCTGACCGGGCTGGGCCTGCAGCAGCCGCAGCGGCTGTACCTGGCGGCCATCGCCGCGTCGCAACTCGTGAGCAACGTCCCGGCGGCCATCGCGCTGGCCGAGACCACTTCCGACTGGCGCCTGCTGGCGATCGGCGTCAACGTCGGCGGCTTCGGCGTCGTCGTCGGCTCGCTGGCCAACCTGATCGCGCTGCGGCTGGCTGCAGACGCAGCGGCCTGGCGCGAATTCCACCGCTGGTCGCTGCCATTCCTGGGCTTCGTCGCAGCGGTGACCTACTTCGCGCTGTTCGCCTGACGTGCGCCGGCCTGGTACCAGCCGCGGCTGCGGTTGACCAGGCGCACCACCAGCAGCATCAAGGGCACCTCGATGAGCACGCCCACCACCGTGGCCAGCGCCGCGCCCGAGGCGAAGCCGAAGAGGCTGATCGCGGTGGCCACGGCGAGCTCGAAGAAGTTGCTGGCGCCGATGAGCGCCGAAGGGCAGGCGACGTCGTGGGTCTCGCCCAGGCGGCGGTTCAGCGCGTAGGCCAGGCCGGCATTGAAGGCGACCTGCAGCGCGATGGGCACCGCCAGCAGGGCGATGACGCGCGGCTGTTCGAGGATGGCGCGGCCCTGGAAGGCGAACAGCAGCACCAGCGTGGCCAGCAGCGCGGCCATCGAAGCCGGCCCGGTGCGTGCCAGCGCGGCAGCCAGCGCCGCCGGGCCCCGCCGCAGCAGCGCGCGGCGCCAGGCCTGCGCCAGCACCACCGGCACCACGATGTACAGCAGCACCGAGGCGAGCAGCGTGTCCCAGGGCACGGCGATCGACGACAGGCCCAGCAGCAGCGCCACCAGCGGCGCGAAGGCGAACACCATCACGGCGTCGTTGAGCGCCACCTGCGAGAGCGTGAAGAGGGCGTCGCCACCGGTCAGTCGGCTCCACACGAAGACCATCGCAGTGCACGGTGCCGCGGCGAGCAGGATGAGCCCGGCCACATAGCTGTCGGCCTGGCCCGCCGGCAGCCAGGGCGCGAACAGGTGGCGGATGAAGAGCCAGCCCAGCAGCGCCATCGTGAAGGGCTTGACGGCCCAGTTGACGAACAGCGTCACGACGATGCCGCGCCAGTGCCTGCGCACCTCGTGCAGGGCACCGAAGTCGACCTTCAGCAGCATCGGCACGACCATGACCCAGATCAGCAGCCCCACCGGCAGGTTGACCTGCGCCACGGTCAGGCGGCCGATGGCCTGGAAGGCGCTGGGGAACAGCTGACCGAGCGCGATGCCGGCGGCGATGCACAGCGCCACCCACAGGCTCAGGTAGCGCTCGAAGGCATTCATCGGCGGCCGATATCCTGCGCCGCGGCCTGCAGTTCGCGGCGTTCCATGCCTTGGAGCGGCAGGGCCAGCAGCTGCAGCATGCGGTAGCCCAGCGCCTGGCGCGTGAGTTCGAAGGCGCGGCGCTGGCCCGCCTCGCCGCCTTCCGCGCGCGAAGGGTCGGGGTAGCCCCAGTGGACCCTGGCCGGCGCACCCGCGGGGCCGCCGAAGAAGACAGGGCAGGGCTCGGCCGCGGCCTGGTCGCATACGGTGACGACGAGCGACAGTGGCGGCGCCGTGGCCGCCGCAAAGGCGTCCCAGCCCTTGCTGCGCAGACCGGCGGTGGCGATGCCGGCCTGTTCCAGCACCTGCAGCGCCAGCGGGTGCACGCGGCCCCCGGGCGCGCTGCCGGCGCTGTGGGCCTGCACGTCACGACCCAGCCGCGCCGCCCAGTGGCCGAGCATGGCTTCGGCCAGCACGCTGCGTGCCGAGTTGTGGGTGCAGAGCACGAGCACGTGGGTGGTCATGGGTCGGTCCGGCAGGGCGCTGTCAGCAGCAGGAGCCCGCGGCCTTGACGGGAATGGCGATGGCCTTGGGGGCCGGCCGGCCTGTGCTGAAGACCGGGATGTCGGCCAGCGTGTGGAAGTGCTCCCAGGGTACGCCCTGCGGGTCGGTAACCCAGTGCTTCTCGCTGCGCGCGTAGCAGCAGGTGGTGGTGCCTTCGTCCAGCAGCGCCATGTCGGCAGCCTGCGCGCGGGCCTTCATTTCCGTCAGCTCGGCGGCGTCGTCGGTCTGGATGCCCAGGTGGTCGATGCCCGGCGTGCTGCCGCGGGTGCTGATGGCGAAGTTCACCGGCGGGTCGCTGAGCATCCATTTCGCGTAGTCGGCCTCGTGCCTGGCCGGCTCGGCGGCGAACAGGCGGGTGTAGAAGCCGACGCTCTGTGCGAGGTCGGTGACGTGGACGTGGACATGGAAGCGTTTCATCTGGCCTCCTTCGGCGTGGGGTCAGCAGGCGCTGCGCTGCTTGGCCGCGGCGGGCCGGCAGCTGCTGCCCTGGCAGCAGTGCGCGGTGAGGTAGTCCAGCAAGGCGTTCATGGACGCCAGCGCCGGCTTGTAGATGAGGTTGCGGCCTTCGCGCTCCTGCGTCACCAGGCCGGCGTGCAC
>CAIWPS010000292.1 GCA_903914615.1 uncultured beta proteobacterium
GACCTTGCGTCGGGAAGTAGCCCATTGGCAGCGCAGCCGAAACGGCGACGGCGCGAGCATCGAATGGACCTTCACTCGCCAGGATGCAGACCGGAAAATGGGTAACCACTACGTTCCGTTATTTGCGTGTTGACGTACTAGCCGTGGCGGAGGGGGCCGCTCGCAGGGACGAAACGGCGCTCGCGCATCCATTTGGTCAGCGCCCACTTCTCACCCCGCAGCACCGGCGCGCCTGCATGCACGGACCGCAGGTCGACCTGTCCCAGGCTGTTAGCGTATTCGAAGTACACGGCATGGCCTTGGCGTGGCGTCACTGCCAGTCCAAGCTCGGGAAATACGGTCTCGCCACCATCGGGCACGTCGTTCAGGTACACGACCAGGGTGCTGATACGCTGGCCGCTGCGTGCCAGCGACGCGCGATTGGCCTCATGGCCTGGAACGAGGAAATCGAAGTGGGGCTGGTTCTTCGCCGCCGGTCCATAACGCAGCACCTGCAGTCCTTCGCCGTTCTCGATGGGGCAGTTCATGAGAGCCGAGATTCTGCGGTCGATTTGGGCGATGAAGGGTGTTTCGCACGGCGCGAAGAACATGCCTTCGCTGTCCCTGTGCTCGGTGGTGCGGTCCAGGCCTGTCTCGGGGTCCACGACGGTCGAGGGCCGCAGCCTGCGGCGGGCCAGGGCGATGAGCTCTGTGCACTCCTGCGCGTCCAGCACGCCGCCCAACACGGCCAAGACCGGACTTTCCAGCCGCAGCATCACGGCAACGTCCCTGTCTTGCGTGCGCAACAGGTGTCCTCGACCCAGTCGGGGCGCCTCCTGTACATAAGCGGCACCGCCCGCAGGTGAAAGGTCCATTTCGGCGACCGGGCCCTGCGCCATTGCATGCGCAACGTTGTTGACCGTGCTGCGTGCCAGGCCGGCATCGACATTCAGAGCCAACATCGCCGTGACGATGTCCTCCACCTTGCAGCCTCTCGCAAGGTTGTGTTCGATCCACCGGTGGAGTTGAGAGGCTGGATCGACGGCAGCGTTCATGCAGGAGCCAATGTTCCGGAGCGAGCGTGACAGGCCGATGACCCATCGCCTTCCGGCTCTCGGTACGTTCCCCGTTCCCGGCACCGCTCGCTGCAATGAGGTCTTGTTCAGCCGGACGTCAAGCCGTGCGCCGACAACATGCCCGTGGGGGGCCTTGCAGAAGCGAGCCTCGACGGCGTTCAGCTGGCGGGCGCAGCTCGCTGAGCCGGTGCCGGAGCCTGCGGGCGCGGTGCTCCTGGCGCTTTCGTTCACCCGCGGCAACAGCTTGGCCGCAGCCGCTCGCGGCACTTCAGCCTGTCGGTGAGGAAAAGGATTTCGGAGCAGACAATGTGCTGGGTCGGGCGCGCCCCAGGGCTAGATGCTTGGCAGACCTGGCGGCATCGCCATTTCTGCGTGCGCCTCTCCCCGCCGGGGCCGCGCCCGCCCGAGAAACCGGCGGCAGCGGCGCCTTCCGGAGCCTATCAACGAGGAGATCCTTCCATGACCTGCAGACCTTTTCGCGGCGCTGTTGCCACGCTGTGGCTCACCATGGGGTTTGCGGCCCTGGCTGCCGAACCCGACCGGGCCTTGCTCGCCGCGGCGCAGGCGGCACAGCCGTCCGTGATCGAATCGTGTCGCGAGATGGTCGCGATCGAATCGGGTACGTCGGACCCAGCCGGCTTGGCGAAGATGACCGATTACGCCCAGGGTCGGCTGAAGGCGCTGGGCATGCAAGTCGAAAGGCGCAAGCTGCCCGCCGGCAACGGCGAAATCCTGGTCGGCCGACTGGATGGCAGTGGCCAACGCAAGCTGATGCTGATCGCCCACATGGACACGGTCTACAAGCCCGGCGTCCTGGCCACGCAGCCGATCAAGCTGGACGGCAACCGCCTCTATGGTCCGGGCATTGCCGACGACAAGGGTGGAATGGCGGTGATCCTGCACTCGTTGGCGATCCTGCGCGAGGCGAACTGGAAGGACTACGCCCGTCTGACGGTCGTCTTCAACGGCGACGAGGAATCGCAGTCCGCCGGCTCTGGCGAGTCAATTGCCGCGCTCGGCGCCGAGCATGACGTCGTGCTGTCGTACGAGCCGAACGCGGCCAAGACGATGGCCAAGACCGAAAGCGTGCTGCTGGCCGCGGCCGGCACCGCGGAGGCGACTATGAGCGTCAAGGGTAGGGCTGCACACGCCGGTGCAGCACCAGAGCAGGGTCGCAATGCCCTGGTCGAGATGGCGCACCAGGTGCTGCTGACCGCTGACCTGGCCACGCCAATCTCAGGCGCTCAGCTGAACTGGACGCGCGCCGAGGCCGGCAACACGCGCAACCAGATCCCGTATGAGGCGAGTGCGTTCGCCGACGTGCGGCTCACCGCCACCGACGCGGCCGAAAGACTGCTTGCGGCGCTGAATGCCAAGGCGCAGGAGCACCGCGTCGTCGACATCGAGGTCAGTTACAGCCTTGCGATCGGACGCCCGCCTTTCGTCGGCGACGCGCGTACCAGGGCTCTCGCTGGCCGAGCCAAGTCGATCTATGCCGAGCTCGATGGCCGGGCGCTCCAGCTAATCCCCGGCACCGGTGCCGGCACCGATGCCGGCTTCGCCAGCCGCTCGGGCAAGCCCGCGGTTCTGGAGAGCCTTGGACTGTCGGGGTGGGGCTACCACGCCAAGGACGAGTACGTGGAAATCGACTCGATCGTGCCGCGGCTGTACCTGACGACCCGACTGCTGATGGATCTGGGAAAGGACCGGTAGCGCCCGATTTCAGCGGACAACTTCCGCGACCCAAACGCCTGACTGCACAAACTGCACTTCATCTGTCGGCAGGCGCTTGCCGGTACCGGCGATCGGCCTTCCGTTTGGGGGCGACGTGCACCACGACAAGGGTTGACCGGACCACGCGCTTGCACAACTCGCACAGGAGTCCGGTCGGCTCGGCATGGGCGCGGCTCACGAATGGCACAGCGTCGATCCTGACAACCCCAGGAGAGATGCGGGTGAGCGGCAAGCCCGTTGTCACATGCTCATCCGCAAAGTAGACCAGAACGTCATCCGGACTCTGGGATTTCATGGTCACTTGTACTGGATCATTCGACATGAATCGTCGTCTGTGGGAGTCAGGTAGTCGCCCATCGACGATATGAAGGTGGATCCAGGTCATTCCTCGCTGCGTCACCTTCGCGCCGAGTTGTGGCACCCTGAGAAGCCTGAGTTCTTGTGCCTCAACAAGTGTCACCACGGCCTGCGCATCCCAGGCGCGAATTACATCGAGGTCCGCGTCCAGATCGCGTTGCCAGGTGACTCCCGACAGGCCCATGCCCCGCTTCCCCGGGCAGAAGCTCAGGCCGATGTTGCCCCCGGCATTTCCGGCAGGGACCGCGTCAATGCGCAGCGGGTGGGTTTGACTGGTTCGTATGCTGTTCATGGCTACTGCTGAGTCGACGGACGGGATGAGGCACGGCCCACGGGGCATCACTTTCGCATGACCGCGGTTAGGTACAGGATGAGGAAGATCCAAAGGGCCCAGGCGATGAGCCGCACCCATGAGAGACGGGATCCCAGTCGACGACGAATGGCTGTGCCGCATCGGCCCGGCGCACTTGTCGCACATGAACTTCCGCGACACGATGAGATTCGGCGTCGAGCAGTTCGCGGCGGCGCTGATCCAACGCGTGCCGGGCAAGGCAACTCGGTCTGCTTCGTGACGGGACCTGCTCCCGCAGACGCAGAACTGGAAGATGGTCAGCCGGCGGAGTTGACAACGGTTGTCAAACCGCCCAAGATGCCCAGATGAGCCGACAAACCATGAGTTTCGCCTTGCCCGAGTCGATGCGCGAGTACATCGACAAACGGGTCGCCGCCGGCAACTATGGCAACACCAGCGAGTACATCCGCGACTTGGTCCGGCGCGACCAGGAAGAGCAGGCCAAGAAGCGGCTTCGCGACCTCATCGAAGAAGGGCTGGCATCCGGGCCCGGCCGTCGTCGCACCAAAGCGGATGAGAAGGAACTGCTGGAGATCGCTCGCGGCGAGATCGATTGAAGCCGGCGGTTCTGCGCCCGCAGGCGCTGCGCGACCAGCAGGGCGAAGTCCGCTACTACCGAAACGAGGGTGGCACCCGCGTTGCGGTGAAGGTGGCCAAGGCAACAAACGCCGCGCTTGACCAGATCGAACTCGACACTGGCATGGGCTTACCGACACTCGGAAAGTTTCTTGGCATTCCAGGGCTCCGGACCTGGCGGGTTGCAAAGTTCCCGCTGCTGTGGTGTTACTTCGAACGCGGAGACCACCTTGATGTGGTCCGGCTTCTGGGCGAGCGCCAGGACCTCGCCGCGATCTTGGGCGATGAGTCCGTTTCGAACTGACGGTACTCACGTTGCGGCGGGCGTAGGGATGGAGGTCAACGAC
>CAIWPS010000293.1 GCA_903914615.1 uncultured beta proteobacterium
GGTGATACTGCGGCCGCGTTGTCGTCCCAGCCCGGTTCATTCACCCTGGTTGATCTGCTTTTCACCGCCTCGAATCTCGGCACGAGTGCGTTGAATTTCGCCGACATCAACAATGCAGCGAACGGAAATTACGGAACGTTCGCGTCTGCAGACGGGGGTTACTACTGGAATTCCAGTTCCATCAGCAACGGCAGCGTCTGCGTCTACGACCCCATCAACGACCCGAACCAGACCAAGTGCGGCGGCGGTGGCTCCACCCAGGTGCCCGAACCCGGCACGATGGCGCTGGTGGCCATTGCCTTGGGCGGCCTGACGCTGCGTCGCAAGCAGTCGCGCGCCTGATCTTCCTCTGCCGTCGGCGCCCGCCGGCGCCGACCTGAGATTTCGGGGCTCGTGCCTATGGTGCACGGGCCCCGAACTTCTTTTCGGACCCGCCAAAGGCGCGAATCACGTCGCGGTCCAGCCCGTAATGGCATTCACAGGCACGATCACCGTCTCGGTGTAATTCTCGAAGGGCGCCTGAACGCGGCGCACGGTCTCGATGTCGGGCGCCTCAAGCAGGCTGTAATTGGCCGAGTAATCCACCGCCGCCCATTCGCCGCGTATCTTCACGTCGGCGGGCATGGAGGCGTAGAACGCTTTGGCCAGCGCCGCCAGTTCGGCGTATTGCGCCGGGCTCAGGTTGGCGCGCGTGCGGTTGGTCAGCATGAACAGCATGGCATTCATCTCCTCGTCAAAGGTCCCGGGCGCCCCGATGGCAGCCCCTGGTCGATGGCCAGCATAGTCCCGTTTGCAGCCGCCAAGGCAGGGGGCATGGCCCGTGCAGGCACAGCCTGCATCGAGACCCATCGCGGCAAATATCACGCACGTCGCGCCGCCCCTGCATGGCATGATTCGAGACCCGTGTCCCAGCCGAACGAAGCGCGTGCCTGCGCCTTGCGTCAAGGGTTCACGCAGCAAAGGAACTGTCGACATGGTCACCCTCACCGGCTCGCCGGCGCTGAAGGTCCAGGTGATGTGCGAGGGCATCCGCTACACCGCCGCCCTGGGCGAAGCGGCGGCGCACTCGATGCCCAACTACTACCCCTACCGTTTCAAGGAAGGGGAGCCCGACCCCACGGGCCGTGGCACGGCGAAGATTCCCTACCTGATCAACACGCCCGACGGCACCGAGATCCGCATCATGGGCAACGGCGACTCGCCCTGGCATGTCGAGGGCAGCCTGCAGCAGGGCTACCGGCTCATCGACGACCGCAGCGGCCGGCAGGTGGCCATCGAATTCGAACCCCTGCGCCCCTGGCTGACCCAGAAGACGGCCGACGGCCTGCCCTTCGCGCAGGCGGGCGTCACCACGCATGGCGACATGCTGGTCATCAACGTGGCGCCGGGCTGCGAATACTTCCTGCACAAGCAGGACGGTGTCTCGATGCGCTGCACCTTCTGCGCCTACGGGGCGCCCGACGAGCGCACGCTGCACCTGGGCCAGAAGACCGGCCTGGTGGAGATTCCGCCGCCGACGCTGGACCGCATGAGCGAGGCGCTGGAAGCCGTCATCAACCAGACCGAGATCCGCCACATCTACCTCGTCGGCGGCTCGCTCACCGACGCGCGCAAGGAAGGCGAGCGCTTCCTGCAACTGGCGCGCTTCGTCAAGCAGGTGAACCGGCGCCGCATCCCGGTGACGCTGGGTTCGGGCGCCCTGCCCGACGACCAGATCGCGCAGTTCCATGCCGAGGGCCTGGTGCAGCATGTCTGCTTCAACCTCGAGATGTGGTCGGAGCCACTGTTCGCGAAGATCTGCCCCGGCAAGAACAAGTACGTCGGCTACCACCGCTGGATCGAGTCGCTAGAAACGGCCGTGCGCCACTGGGGCCGGGGCAACGTCTACACCGCCATGGTGGCCGGCATCGAACTCGAGCCCGAACATGGCCTGGAATGGGACGAGGCCGCACGCATCGCGCTGCAGGGCGCCGAAGACCTGTGCAGCCGCGGCATCATTCCCATCTACTCGCTGGTGTGGCCGGTGGGGGGGCGCACGCGTTCCGATTTCCACGCCCGCATCCGCAGCTACTTCGAGACGCTGAACGCGGGCTACCAGGAAATCCGGCAGCGCCACGGCCTGACGATCTCCGAAGGATTCATGTGCCACCGCTGCGCCTACATGCAGCTGGAGTGCGACATGGACCGCAGCGAGCTGGTGGCAGCATGAGCGAGACGCCAAGCCCGGCCTCGCGCGGCCCCGACCCTTCGTCCATCGTCCGCCTGAGCACGGCGTACTGGGAAAGCCAGACCTTGCTCACGGCCAACCGGCTGCGTGTGTTCGACCAGTTCGCCGACGGCGGCAAGACCGCCGACGAAGTGGCGGCGGCACTGCAGCTGGACCCGCGCGGCACCGGCCTGTTCCTGCGCGCCTGCGCCGGCCTGGGCTTCCTGAAGGAAAGCGCCGGCCGCTTCGAGAACACGCCCGTGGCCGCCGTCTTCCTGGTCTCGCGCAGCCCGGCCTTCATGGGCAATGCCATCCGCTACAGCGACCAGCTCTACGGCACCTGGGGCCAGCTGGAAGCCTCGCTGCGCGCCGGCAAGCCGGCGCTGCCGGCCGAGACCTACCTGGGTGACGACCCGGCGCGCACGCGCGGCTTCGTGATGGCCATGCACGAGCGCGCGCTGGGCATCGCGCGCGCGCTCGTCACCGTGCTCGACCTGCAGGGCCGGCGCTCGCTGCTGGACGTGGGCGGCGGCCCGGGCACCTACTCGGTGATGCTCAC
>CAIWPS010000294.1 GCA_903914615.1 uncultured beta proteobacterium
CGGCAGCAACTTCCTCAGCAACGTCACGCTCAACGGCATCCTCGACCTGACCTCCGCCGCCAATGCGCGCGAGCAGATCGTCAACGGCGCGACCTTCAACGGCGCCGTCAACATCGCCAATGGCGGCATCCTCAGCTTCAACAGCGCCGCCTCCAGCAATGCCAACCAGGTCATCGGCGGCACCGGCACGATCAACCTCAACGACGCCAACGCCCACATCTCGATCGACGGCAACGGCAGCACCACGCTGGGCGCCGGAATGACCGTGCAGGGCCAGGGCAGCATCGGCGGGGCCAGTTTCGTCGGCGGGACCAACACGCTGATCAACCAGGGCCTGATCAACGCCAACGTCAACGGCGGCACGCTGGCCCTCTCGCCGCCGGGCAACTCCGGCAGCCTGGTCAACCAGGGCACGCTGCGCGCCAGCGGCGGCGGCACCCTGGTGCTGACGGCGGCCACCGACAACACGGCCGGCCTCATCGACGCGCAGAACGCCAGCGTGGTGCAGCAGAACGGCATCACCATCCTGGGCGGCAACATCACCACCAGCGGCTCGGGCAAGCTCACGGCCAGCAACAGCGGCAACAACGCCCTCAATGGCGTCAACCTGACCGGCACGCTCGACCTCGCCTCTTTCGGCAACGCGCGCGAACAGATCGTCAACGGCGCGACCATCAACGGTGTCATCAACATCGCCAACGGCGGTGTCCTGGGGCTGAACAGCGCCGGCACCACCGGCGGCGCCCAGACGTTGAACGGCAACGTCACCATCAACCTCAACGACGCCAACGCCCATCTGTCGATCGACGGCAACGGCAGCACCACCCTGGGCGCCGGCGTCACCGTGCGCGGCCAGGGCAACATCGGTGCGGCGAGCTTCGTCGGCGGCACCAACGTGCTCACCAGCAACGGCCTCATCTCGTCCGACGTCAACGGCGGCACGCTGAACATCGTCGCCCCGGGCAACAGCGGCAGCTTCATCAACAACGGCACGCTGCAGGCCATCAACGGCGGCACGCTGCTGCTGTCGACCAACATCACCGCCAACGCGGGCAGCCAGATCATCTCCGGCGTCGGCAGCTCGGTGGTCCAGAACGGGGTCGCCATCAACGGCGTCTTCAGCTCCAGCGGCGGCGGCTTCACGGCCACCAACAGCACCAACAACGTGCTCAACGGCGTCAGCTTCACCGGCACGCTGGACCTCACGTCCTTCGGCAACGCGCGCGAGCAGATCGTCAACGGCGCCACCGTCAACGGCGTCATCAACATCGCCAACGGCGGCGTGCTGGGCCTGAACAGCGCCGGCACCACCGGCGGTGCCCAGGCGCTGAACGGCACGGCCACCATCAACCTCAACGATGCCAACGCCCACCTGTCGATCGACGGCAACGGCAGCACCACGCTGGGCGCCAACATCACCGTGCGCGGCCAGGGCAACATCGGCACGGCCAGCTTCGTCGGCGGCACCAACGCGCTCATCAACAACGGCCTCATCTCGGCCGACGTGGGCGGCGGCACGCTCAACATCGTCGCGCCCGGCAACAGCGGCAGCGTCACCAACAACGCCACCTTGCAGGCCATCAACGGCGCCACGCTGCAGCTGTCGACCAGCATCGCCAATGCCGGTCAGATCGTCGCCGGCGCCAACAGCACGGTGTTCCAGAACGGGGTCACGCTCAACGGCCTGATCAACACCAGCGCCGCGGGCGCCTCGCTGCAGGTCTCCAACAGCAGCAACAACGTCCTCAACGGCGTCAACCTCAGCGGCACGCTCGACCTCACGTCCTTCGGCAATGCGCGCGAGCAGATCATCAACGGCGCGACGATCAACGGCGCCGTCAACATCGCCAGCGGCGGCATCCTGGGGCTGAACAGCGCGGCCACCAACGGGGGTGTGCAGTCGCTGCTGGGCAATGTGTCGATCAACCTCAACGACGCCAACGCGCGGCTGTCGATCGACGGCAACGGCAGCACGACGCTGGGCGCCGGCGTCATCGTGCACGGCCAGGGCAACATCGGCACGGCCGCCTTCGTCGGCGGCACCAACGCGCTGACCAACAACGGCCTCATCTCGGCCGACGTCAACGGCGGCACGCTGAGCATCACCGCGCCCGGCAACAGCGGCAGTTTCCTCAACAACACCACGATGCAGGCCGTGGGCGGCGGCACCCTGCTGCTGTCGACCAGCATCAACAACGCCGGGCTCATCAGTGCGCAGAACGCCAGCACGGTGGTGCAGAACGGCGTCACGCTGAGCGGCGGCACGCTGGCCAGCAGCGGCACGGGCAGCTTCCAGGCCACCGGCAGCGGCAGCAACTTCCTCAGCAACACGACGCTGAACGGCACGCTGGACATGACCACCGTGGGCAATTCCCGCGAGCAGATCATCAACGGCGCCACCCTCAACGGCGCCATCAACATCGCGAGCGGCGGCATCCTGGGCCTGAACAGCGCCGCTTCGAGCAATGCCAACCAGGTGATCGGCGGCACCGGCGTCATCAACCTCAACGACGCCGGCGCGCACCTGTCGATCGACGGCAACGGCAGCACCACGCTGGCCTCGGGCCTGACGGTGCGCGGCCAGGGCAGCATTGGCGGCGCCAGCTTCACGGGCGGCACCAACACGCTGTTCAACAACGGCACCATCCTGGCCGACGGCGGCACGCTGACGATCAACGCGCCCGGCAACAGCGGCACGCTGGCCGGCACGGGCACGCTGCAGACCAGCGGCGGGACGCTGAACCTGAACACCGGCAGCGCCAGCACGCAGGGCCAGCTGGTGATGGGCGCCGCCGGTTCGGCGTTGAACCTGAACAACAAGTCGCTGACCATCACCAGCGACTACACGAATGCGCAATGGGGTTCGGGCAACTCCTTCAACGCGCTGGCCGGTGTCAACACCGGCGGCGTCAGCGGGCAGATCCTGGCCGGTGGCAACGCCGCGCAGGTCATCACCGGCGCCAACGTCACCGGCGGCAACACCGCCAACGCGACGCTGACCATCAACAACGTCCGCGTCGGCGCCAACACCTTCAACTACCAGATCGCCGACGCCGGCAACACCGGCCCGACGCTGCGCGGCGCCATCCAGACCACCGTCAACGGCGCCAACCTGAGCGACGCGCGCCTCAGCGGCGCCGGCGTCACGGCCAGCAACTACAGCACCGGCGCGCCTGGCAGCAACAGCGGCAACCTGGGCGTCACCTTCACCGCCGCCGCGGCCGGCGCGCTGGCGCCGCTGAACGGCCAGGTGCTGAACCTGACGAGCAACTTCGCCAACATCGCCGACCAGAAGCTCAACATCGTGCTCGGCAACGGTGCCGCGGCCTACAACGCCGCCGTCGGCAGCGCCACCACGCCGGTGCAGATCGCGAACCAGCGCATCGGCGGCAGCAACTCGGCCACGGTGACGGTGGCCAACACCGCGGTGGCGGGAAACTTCAGCGAGGACCTCAACGTCAGCGTCGCCGGTTCGTCCGGTGCCAGCGGCGCCGGCAGCATCAGCGGCCGGCTCGCGGGCACCAACAACACCGGTGCCGGCGCGATCACGGTCGGCGGCCTGGACACCAGC
>CAIWPS010000295.1 GCA_903914615.1 uncultured beta proteobacterium
CCGACGAGGTCGCAGAAGGCGCGGTTGACATGCATCACGCGGCCTTCGGTGTCGCGGCCGCGCAGCCCCACGGTGAGCGAGTCCTCGATGGCGCGGCGCCAGGCCACCTCGGTGCGCCACTGCGCCTCGGCGCGGCCGACCTCGCGCATCTGGCGCCGCAGCGTCCAGCTGGCCGCCGCGGTGAGGGCGAGGAAGACCGCCATCACGGCCAGCGGCAGCGTGCGCCACCAGGGCACGCGCTGCTCGCGCAGCGTCAGCTGCAGCCAGGTGTCGGCGAGCGCCGGCTCGACGCTGACGCTGTAGCTGGGCAGGGCGGCGCCGGCGCGCGCCGGGCGCAGCGGGTCGCCGCCGCTGGCGATGAGCTGGCCATCGCCGTCGACGAGTCGCACCTCGTACTTGCGCGCCAGCCACCAGGGCAGGGTCTGGCGCAGCAAGGTGGTGGGGGCATAGCGCACGACGAGACGGCCCCCGCCCGCGAGCGGCTCGCTCATGTGCGCCGACAGCCCGCCCTCGTCCAGGCCGCTGCGGTTGGGCCCGGCCCCGGGCCGCGGCGCCTGATGCGGCACATGGGCGAGCTGGCGGTTCGCGCCGTCGAGCACGGTGACGCTGATCCACAGCCGCTGCAGCCCCGCCGCCACCGCCGACCGGCGCAGCAGCGCGGCGTCGTCGACCTCTGCCGGCAAGGCCGCGGCGAGGTCGCGCACGCGGCCCTGCTCGTCGGCCACCCAGGCCGCGATGCGGCTGTCCAGCGTCAGCGCGTCGGCGATCAGCGTCTTGCGCTCGTCCTCGGCCTCCTGGCGCTCGGACCACTGCAGCCAGCCCGCCACGGCGAGCGTGAAGGCCAGGGCCAGCGCCATCGGCCAGGCCCAGGCGCCGAGGCGCGACAGGCGTGGCCGCGACAGTACCGCGGCAGCGGGCAGGGGCAGCTCGGGCACCATGCGGGCAGTCTAGGCCGGCCGACCGCGGCCGCGGTGCCAGGGTCGGCCCGATTGTGGGAGTCCACAACTGGCGTCAGGCTCGCCTGCGTGCCGACAATGCCTGCCACCCCGCCCGTCAGGAATGCTGTCCATGGCCCCCAAGTTCACACGCCGCAGCCTGCTCGCCACCGCCGCGGTCTGCGCACTTCCGGCGGCAGCACAGGCACCCATCGTCATCAAGTTCAGCCACGTCGTCACGCCCGACACGCCCAAGGGCAGGGCGGCGCTGCGCTTCAAGCAGCTGGCCGAGGAAGCGACCAAGGGCCGCGTCAAGGTCGAGGTCTACCCGAACAGCCAGCTCTACAAGGACAAGGAGGAACTCGAGGCGCTGCAGCTCGGTGCGGTGCAGATGCTGGCGCCCTCGCTGTCGAAGTTCGGCCCGCTGGGGGCCAGGCAGTTCGAGATCTTCGACCTGCCCTACATCTTCCAGACCGAGCCGCAGTTCGTGCAGGTCACCAGCGGCAAGATCGGCCAGGAGCTGTTCGCCAGCCTCGAGGGCAAGAGCATCAAGGGCCTGGCCTACTGGAGCGGCGGCTTCCACGTCTTCTCGGCCAACA
>CAIWPS010000296.1 GCA_903914615.1 uncultured beta proteobacterium
CACCGTTGCGGGCTCGCACCAATGCTTTTTCGGTCATCTCGGCGCTGCCATTCACCTTGTAGCGCAAGATCGTTTCTTCGCGAACGCCGGGCGCCGACTGGGGCCTGGGATGCTCACAGGAGTGGCAGCGCCGCCCAGCGCAGGCCCTGCGCGCTGGCCACGGGCTCGATGCTGAAGGCGCCTTCGAACACGGCCACCAGCGCCGCACGCAGCGCCGCGTCGGACGGCGCGCCGTCGGCGACGAGGCGGCCGCGGTCCATCACCAGCACGCGGTCGGCCGCCAGCGCCAGCGTCACGTCGTGCAGCACGGCCAGCACCGCGGCGCCGTCGCGTGCACGGGCGGCCAGGCCGCGCAGCAGCGCGCGCTGGTGCGGCGCGTCCAGGTGCGTGGTCGGCTCGTCGAGCAGCAGCACCGGTGCTTCCACGGCCAGCGCGCGCGCCAGCAGCACGCGCTGGCGCTCGCCGCCGGACAGCTCGTTCAGCCGGCGCTCGGCATGGGGAGCACTTTCGGTCTCGACCAGCGCCCGCGCCACCGCGGCTTCGTCGGCGGCGTCGGGGGCGCCGAAGAGCCCCTGGCGCGGCAGCCGGCCCAGGCGCACGACGTCGCGCACCAGCAGTTCGCCATCGGACTGGCCCTGCTGCGCCAGCCAGGCCAGGCGCTGCGCGCGTTCGCGCGGCGGCCAGTCGGCCAGCGGCCGGCCCTGCAGCCGCACCTCGCCGCCGTCGGCCGGCCGCAGCCCCGCCAGGCCCTGCAGCAGGGTGCTCTTGCCGGCGCCGTTGGGGCCGACGATGGCAGCCCATTGCCGGGCCTGAAGTTCGAGCGTGACGTCCTCGACCACCGCCCGGCCGCCCAGCCGCAGCGTCAGGCCGCGGGATTGCAGCGGCGCGTCCATCAGCGCGCCACCTGCTGCTGGCGCAGCAGCCACAGCAGGTAGCCGCCACCGAACACGGCGGTCAGCACGCCCACCGGCAGCTCCTGCGGCGCGATGAGGCTGCGCGCCGCGATGTCGGCCGCCAGCAGCAGCACGCCGCCGGCCAGCGCCGACAGCGCCAGCAGGCCGCCATGGGTGACGGCCGCGCGCCGGCGCACCAGGTGCGGCGCCAGCAGGCCGACGAAGCCGATGAGCCCGGCCTGCGCCACCGCGCTGCCCGTGGCCAGGGCCAGCAGCGCCACCAGCGCCAGGCGCAGGCGCGGCAGCGGCAGGCCCAGGCTGGCGGCGCTGGCGTCGCCCAGCACGAGGGCGTCGAGCACGCGCGCCAGCAGCAGCGCCGGCGGCAGCGTCACGGCCAGCGCCAGCGCCAGCGCGGCGACGCCCGGCCAGCCGAAGAAGCTGGTGGTGCCGAGCATGAACACCTGCTTGCCGCGCAGCGCCTCGGGCGAGAGCAGGATGACGAGGTCGGCCAGCGCCCCCAGCAGCACGCCCACCACCACGCCAGCCAGCAGCAGCGTCATCGGCCGGCCGGCGCCGCCGGCCAGCGCCAGCGTCAGCGCCATGCCGCCCAACGCGCCGGCGAAGGCTGCGCCCACCAGCCCCACGCGCAGCAGCGCGCCCGCCGCCGCCAGGCCCATGCTGGCGCCGAGCAGGCCGCCGGCCGCCAGCACCAGCACCACGCCCAGGCCGGCACCGGCCGCCGAGCCCAGCAGGTAGGGGTCGGCCAGCGGGTTGCGGAACAGGCCCTGCGCCAGCGCGCCGGCCAGGCCCAGCAGCGCGCCGGCCAGCAGCGCGCCCAGCGTGCGCGGGGCGCGGATGGCGAGGATGAGGCCGGCGTCCTCGCGCCAGGCCAGCGACCAGCCCTCGGCGCCTGCACACAGGCCGATGAGGATCAGCACCAGCGCGGCCACCGCCAGCCCCCAGGCCAGCCGCCGTGCCGACGGCGCCGGGCGGCGCGGCAGCGCCAGCGCGTCGCGGACCGGAGGCTGCAGCGGCGCGGACTTCATGGCGGCATTCTCGCCAGCCCTTGCAGGCAGTCGGCGATGGCCTCGGCCGCCTCGCCCAGGCGCGGCCCCGGGCGCACCAGCGCGTCCATCGCGGCGCCGTCGAAGGCGCAGACGCGGCCGTGCTGCAGCGCCTGCAAGGCGCGCCAGCCGGGGCGCGACGGCATCTCGGCCAGGGCCGTCTTTGCCGCCATGACGAGGGCCGGCTGGGCGCGCAGCACGAACTCCGGATTCAGGCGCGGGAAGGGCCCCAGCGCCGCCGGCACGATGTTGGCCAGGCCCAGCCGCGACAGCAGCTGCCCCAGCCACGACGACTCGCCCGCCGCATAGGGTTCGCTGGCGACCTCGAAGTAGACGGCCCGGCCCCGCATCGCCGGCGGCACGCGCGCCGCGGCGGCGGCGACGCGGGCCTCGATCTGCGCCTGCAGCGCAGGCGCCGCCTCCGGCATGCCCAGCGCCTGCGCGACGACGGCGATGGCGCGCCGGGCGCCTGCGCCGTCCTGCGGCTCCAGCGCCAGCACCTGCAGGCCCAGCGCCTGCAGCCGGTCGGCGGCGCGCGCCGACACGGCCACGAGCACGAGGTCGGGCTTGAGCGCCACCAGGCGCTCGATCTGCGTGTCCTCCAGCGCACCCAGCTGCGGCAGCCTTTGCACCTGTGCCGGCCAGTTGGAAAAGCGGTCGACACCGACCAGCCGCGCGCAGGCCTGCAGCGCGCACACCGTCTCGGTCAGCGACGGCAGCAGCGAGACGATGCGCTGCGCCGGTCGCGCCAGCGTGATGCGGTGGCCGCGATCGTCGGAGACGGTGACCTGAGCCGCTGCTGTCGCCGCCCACAGCACGGCGGCGAGCACCAGGGCGCCGCGGACCAGGCGTTTCATGATCGGCGGCTCACAGCGCCGGCTCGTAGCGCAGCACCAGCCAGGCCTGGCGCCCCAGGCCCTGGTAGCCGTAGGCCGGCACCTGCGTCACGTTGGTGGCATTCAGCAGCTTGAGCTGCCATTCCCAGCGCGGTGCGGCGCGCCACTGCGCCGCCAGGTTCAGCGTGTTCTCGGGCGCGAGCCAGTAGCCGCCGACGTCCGGCCGGCCGCCCAGCAGCAGCACCGTGGCGCCGACGGTCCAGTCGCCCGCCGTCCAGTCGGCGCCCAGCGTGCCCTGGTGCGCGGCGCGGCGCGTCAGGCGGGCGCCGGTGGCCTCGTCGTTGGCGGCCAGGAAGTCCAGCTGCGCCTTGAACGACAAGGCCCCCGCGCGCTGCGCCCCCGCCAGCGTGGCCCCCTGCAGCCGCGCGCGGCTGGTGTTGCCGGCGCAACCGTAGAGGTAGGCCGGCCCGGGCGGGCACTGCGCGGGGTCGGGCTGGTAGCCGATGAGGTTGCGCACCGCGTTGCGGAAGACCGTCAGCGAAGCCTCGCTGGCC
>CAIWPS010000297.1 GCA_903914615.1 uncultured beta proteobacterium
AGACGCCCACCGCGATCGCGCCCCCCATCACCAGCGCGAGGCTCGGGTCCCACGCGCCGGCCAGATCGAGGAAGCCCTTGACCTTGAGCGGATCGGTCATGCCCGCCAGGATCAGCCCCAGGCCGAAGGCCAGACCGCTCACAAAGCCGAAAACGTTGCCCATGAATCGACTCAGATCAGGTGCCGGAGCACGAACACGGTGAGAAAACCCGCGCCCATGAAGGCGACTACGTTCACCAGCGAACGCATCGAAAAGCGGCTCAAGCCGCAAACACCGTGACCGCTGGTGCAGCCATTGCCCATGCGAACGCCGATGCCCACCAGCAGGCCGGCGACGATCAATCCGAGGTTGCCGACGTCGACAGTGGCCGTCGGCAGCGGCAACACCAGGCGCCAGCACCAGGGTGCGAGCAGGAGCCCGAGCGCAAACAGCAGCCGATTGGCGTCTGGCCGCAGGCTGGTGCCGGTCATCACGGCGCGCAAGGGGCTGGCGAGGATGCCCGCGATCCCGGCGATGCGTCCATTGCCAAAGAGATAGAGCGCCGTCGCCAAAGCAATGAGGACGCCACCGGACAACGACGCCCACGGCGTGAAATGGCTCCAGTCGATGCTCATGCGGTCTTCTTGCTTGTGCGAGTGGCAGTGCTTCCAGGTGAACGGCGAGGTGCACGGCCGGCTTTGGCCGCAGGGGGCGCCTGAGCCGGATCACAGAACAGCCCGTACAGCGCCTCCAGCACGGTCAGGGCGGCTGGCGACGCGATGCGGTAGATCACCTGCTTGCCATCGCGCCGGGTGGCTACGAGACGTTCACCGCGAAGCACGCCCAACTGCTGCGACAACGAAGGTTGTTCGATGCCCGCCAATGCACCAAGGTCGCCGACGCTGCGCTCGCCGCCCACCAACTGGCAAAGCAACAGCAGACGATCGGGGTTCGCCAGTGCCTTCAGCAGCGCTGCAGCTTCCCCTGCACGGGCGTGCAGGTCCATCGATGGCGCGGTCGTCGGCGATGGCCGGGCCATCAAGCCTGTTCGCTTCGCGACCGGCCGACCAGAGGAGCTTGTGTTGGTGAGCATTTGATGTGCATCATACGACGCTTCAATAAATTGTATAGTGATGATGGATGACAGATGGCGTGCATGGCTGACTTGAAGGCCCGGCGCCCGCGCCGAGGTCTATCCCCTCAAGGGAAAGCCCCTAGGCTCGTTTCATTCGTCACCGCTAATATCCACGCACTGGCATATCCGGATACACGGTCCATGTTGTTAAGTCCTGAAGACCGCGTGTTCGACCTGGCCGCCGAGTTGTTCGGCCTGCTGTCGGCGCCCACCCGGTTGAGGATTGTTTGCGCACTGATCGAAGACGAACGCAACGGGAGTGAACTGCTGGAGCAGGTGGCGGTAAGCCAACCCAACATGTCGCAACACCTGGGGATGCTGTACCGGGGTGGCGTGCTGGCGCGGCGCAGGACGGGAGCGCAGATCTACTACCGGGTCGAGCATGCGGAGGTTCGCCGGCTGTGCCAGGCGCTGAAGCGCCAGAGTCGGTTCGACGAAGTTGGGCGCAAGTCAGGAATCGGTCGCCGAGGCGGTTTGGAGGCGACATGAAATCTTTGCCACAGGAGCAGCAGTGAGTTCTCAAGATCACCCTTGCGGACGCCTGATCAAGGCACCGGAAAACTTCATCAGCCCTGAAGGTGTGCGCACGGTCTTTTCCGAAGCGAAGGCTGGCCGGCGCAACTTTGTGCGCGGTGCCTTCGCTGCCGCGCTGGCAGGCGCGGCAGCTCCTGCCGCCTTGGCCCAAGCCAATCCGGTACCCACCGAGGGCGGCGACGCCAACATCCTGGAACTGCCGGCCCACAGCAAGGGCCTCGGCCAGGCCGTGGCCACGGACGGCTACGGCAAGCCGTCGAAATACGAGTCCAACGTGCAGCGCCGGCCCAGCCCCGGGCTTACGCAGACCACCCAGGCTTCCGTCTCGTTTGCGCCGCTGCAAAGCCTGTTCGGCATCGTCACGCCCAGCGGCCTGCATTTCGAACGGCACCACCAGGGCTGGTGGGATGTCGATCCGTCCAAGCACCGCCTGATGATCAACGGCTCGGACGACAGGATGCTGAAGAAGCCGCTGGTCTTCACGGTCGACGAGATCATGCGTCTGCCATCGGTCAGCCGCTTCCATTTCATCGAGTGCGGCGCCAACACCGGCATGGAATGGGGCAACGTCGCCGTGCCCACCTGCCAGTACACCCACGGCATGCTCAGTTGCAGCGAATTCACCGGCGTGCCGCTGAAGATCCTGCTCGACATGGCGGGCGTGGACTACAAGCGTGGCCGCTATGTGCTGGCCGAAGGCGCCGACGGCTCGTCGATGACGCGCACGGTGCCGATGGAGTTGGTCGAGAGCGGCGAAGTCTTCGTCGCCTATGGCCAGAACGGCGAGATGCTGCGGCCGGAGAACGGCTACCCCCTGCGCCTGGTGGTGCCGGGTGTGCAGGGTGTGAGCTGGGTGAAGTACCTGCGCCGCATCGAGGTGGGTGACCAGCCCTACGGCGCCAAGGATGAGGCCGTTCACTATATCGACCTGATGCCCGGCGGCCAGCACCGCCAATACACCAGCACGCAGGAATGCAAGAGCGTCGTCACCACGCCTTCGGGCGGGCAGGTGCTGCTGGACAAGGGCTTCTACCAGATCAGCGGCCTGGCCTGGTCGGGTCGCGGCGAGGTCAAGCGCGTCGACATCTCGGTGGATGGCGGTCAGAACTGGAAGACCGCGCGTCTGCAGGAGCCGGTGATGAGCAAGAGCCTGACGCGCTTCTCGCTGGACTGGGTCTGGGACGGCAAGCCCGCCATCGTGCAAAGCCGGGCGATGGATGAAACCGGCTACGTGCAGCCCAACTACAAGCAACTGCGCGCCGTTCGCGGCACGCGATCGATCTATCACAACAACGCCATCCAGTCGTGGCTGGTGCAGGAGAGCGGCGAGGTGAAGAATGTTCAGCTGTCGTAAGCACCTCGGCCGACCCCTGCTGGCGCTGTCCCTGGCGACCTTCGGCTTGGTCGCAAGCTTTGAGGTGTTGGCGCAGGCGAGCTATCCCGGTGTGGGTCGCGCAGCCACACCCAGCGAAGTTCGGGCCTGGGACATAGATGTCCGGCCTGACTTCAAGGGCCTGCCCAAGGGCTCGGGTTCGGTGGCCAAGGGCCAGGACATCTGGGAGGCCAAGTGCGCCACCTGCCATGGCGTCTTCGGTGAAGCCAACGAGGTGTTCTCGCCGCTGGTGGGCGGAACGACCAAGGACGATGTCAAGACCGGGCACGTGGCCCGACTGAACGACCCGACGTTTCCGGGGCGCACGACGCTGATGAAGGTATCGACCCTGTCCACGCTGTGGGACTACATCAACCGCGCCATGCCCTGGACGGCACCGAAGTCGCTGAGCACGGACGAGGTGTTTGCTGTCGTCGCGTATCTCTTGAACCTGGGTGGCATCGTGCCGGACGACTTCGTGTTGTCCAACGCGACGATGGCCCAGGCCCAAAAGCTGCTGCCCAATCGCAACGGGGTGACCACCGACCACGGCCTGTGGCCGGGCAAGGGCTTGGGAAACGGCAGCAAGCCCGACGTGAAGGTCGTTGCCTGCATGAAGGACTGTGCGCCTGCGCCCAAGGTGGCCTCGTTCCTGCCCGACTTCGCGCGCAATAACAACGGCAACCTCGCCGAACAACAGCGGCTCGTCGGCCCGCAGCGCGGCGCGGACACGACCCGCCCTCCCGCCGACTATCCTGCGGCGGCTGCCGCTGCGGCTGCCGCCGCCGCGCCGCGCCCTGCGGCCGCCAGCCCGGCCGCTGCCGCACTGGCCCTGGTGCAGAAGAACAACTGCATGGTCTGCCACAACGTGGACGTCAAGGTCGTGGGTCCGGCCTTCCGCGATATCGCGGCCAAGCATGGCGCCCGGCCCGATGCCGAGGCCTACCTGGCCGCCAAGATCAAGTCGGGTGGCCAGGGCATCTGGGGCGCCATTCCGATGCCGGCACAAACCCTGCCCGATGGCGAAGCGAAGCTGATTGCCCAGTGGCTGGCCGCTGGCGCCAAGCAGTAGCGGCATCCCTCGGGTTCGCCCGCTTCAGCCCAGGTTCCCAGTTCATTACCCTCTACGCACGAAGGAGTCCAAGATGTTGAATCGCAGAGCACTGCTGTCCCATTCGGCCAAGGTGGCCGCGCTGCTGGCCACCACCGGCCTGCTGCCCCAGTACGCACACGCCGCGTACAACACGGCGGCCTTTGAAGTGAAGACCATGGCTGATCTCGTGAAGATGCTGGGCGGCAGCGCACCGAGCGAGAGCAAGGACGTGACGATCACGGCCCCGGACATCGCCGAAAACGGTGCCGTCGTGCCGGTAGGGGTGTCCACCGCCCTTCCCGGTGTGAAGCGGTTGCTGGTGCTGGTCGAGAAGAACCCGAGCGTGATGTCCGCGATGTTCGATGTGAGCGACGCCGTTGACGCCAACTTTGCGACCCGCGTGAAGATGGGCCAATCGTCCAACGTCTATGCAGTGGCGATGATGGGCGACGGCAAGGTGCTGTTCGCGCAGAAGGAAGTCAAGGTCACGCTCGGCGGCTGCGGCGGATAGATGACCCACCCCCGTAGCGCCTGCGGCGCTCCCCCTCAAGGGGGCCGAGCCCGGACAGACAAGGTCCAGTGGACCTTGTCTGCCTGGCGAGGAGCCGGGCCGCGAGGCCCGGCGCGGCCTGCAAGGCACGCCAGCGGCCCGGCGAAGCCGGTTCCGCGGCGGCCGCTTGATGACACAGATCCACAGTAACCGCAGGAGAAACACCATGGCAGATCCGATGCGCATCCGCGCCCAGATGGCTGGCGACAAGGCCACCGTTCGCGTCCTCATGAGCCACGAAATGGAAACCGGCCTGCGCAAGGACGCGTCCGGCAAGCCGATACCCGCCTGGTTCATCCAGGAAGTGACGGCCCAGCTCAACGGCAAGCCCGTGCTCAGCGCGCAGTGGGGCATGTCCATCTCGAAGAACCCCTTCCTGCAGTTCAGCATCAAGGGTGCCAAGGCGGGCGACAAGGTGGCCGTGAATTGGAAAGACAACAAGGGCGACACGCGTACGGACGAAGCCACGGTTAGTTGAGCCCCCAAGCTCGCTGTCGCTCGCTGCCTTGCAGGCCGCGCCGGGCCAGGGGCCCGGCCCTTCGCCAGGCGCAAACAGTCCACCGGACTCTTTGCGTCCGGGCTCAGCCCCCCGAGGGGGATGCTCCGCCAGCGGCCCGGCAGAGCCGGTTCCGCGGCGGGAAGCTTGGTTTAGGAGACACACGATGAAGTTCCTCACGCCTGTTGCCGCTGCGCTGACCCTGGTCGCCACGGGCAGTACCTTCGCGCAAAAGTCCGCCGCCGACGGTATCGCCGAGTACCGCAAGATGCTGGAAGACGGCAACCCGGCGGAGTTGTTCGAGGCCAAGGGCGAAGACCTTTGGAAAACCGCGCGCGGTCCGAAACAGGCCACGCTGCAGAAGTGCGACCTGGGCCTGGGCGCTGGCGTGGTCAAGGGCGCGTGGGTACAACTGCCGCGCTGGTTTGCCGACACCGGCCGCGTCCAGGACCTGGAGTCGCGCCTGCTCACCTGCATGGAAACGCTGCAGGGCTTCAACGCCGCCGAGATTGCCAACACCGGTTTCGACAAGGGTGAACAGGCCACCCTGGCCGCGCTCTCAGCCTGGATCTCGGCCGAGTCCAAGGGCCAGAAGATGGCCTTGCCGCAAGGCCATGCGGAAGAGCGCCGCTTCTACGAGTTGGGCAAGCGGGCCTTCTTTTTCCGTGGCGGGCCGATGGACTTTTCCTGCGCCAGCTGCCACGGCGAAGACGGCAAACGCATCCGCCTGCAGGACCTGCCCAACCTGACCAAGAACCCGGGCGATGGCATCGGCTTTGCAGCCTGGCCGGCCTACCGCGTGTCCAGCGGCGAGATGTGGAGCATGCAAAGGCGCTTGAACGACTGCTATCGCCAGCAGCGCTTTCCGTACCCGGGCTTTGCGTCGGACGTGACGATCGCTCTAGGCGTCTACATGGGCGTCAACGCCAAGGGTGCCGAGGCCATCGCGCCGGCATTGAAGCGATAAGACCAGCGCTGAACGCAAGAGGCTGCCACAACATGCAACGCAAACACATCCTCATCACCACCGGCCTGGCTGTTTCGGCATGGATGGTCGGCTGCGCCACGGCGCCCACGTCGGCCGACCTGGACCAGCAGGCCATCGCCATGATCAAGGCCAGCTTCCGTGAACAGGGCATCGCCAAGACCGACCGCCTGACCCAGGACCTCGGCCAGGCCGCCTGCTCCGGTCCCAACCCGCCCCCCGAGGCCGTGGCCGAGAAGATCCAGGCCGAAGCCCTGGCCAGCGTGAAGTGGCCCGAAGGTGGCAAGTACATCGGCGACTGGCGCGAGGGCGAAAAGCTGGCGCAGAACGGCCGCGGCATGACCTGGACCGACAGCAGCGCTTCGCCCACCGCCAACGGCGCACAGTGCTACAACTGCCACGAGATCGACAAGAAGGAAATCTCCTTCGGCAATATCGGTCCCAGCCTGTGGAACTACGGCAAGACACGGGGCGTCAAGGACGTGAGCGATCCGCTGTCGCTGCCCATCATCCAGTACACCTGGACCAAGTTGTGGAACAGCAAGGCCTACGCGGCCTGCTCGAACATGCCGCGCTTCGGTCACGCCAAGCTGCTGAACGAGCAGCAATTGCGCGACGTGATGGCGCTGATCCTGGACCCGAAGTCGCCCGTCAACCAGTAAGCCCTGCCCTGCCCGAGTCCGTTCCATGGCGGGCTCGTTCACACGCCCCATATCGTTGATTGCGGAACCATGAATCTTTCCAAGCGCGACTTCCTTCAGGTGATGGCGTCGGCCTCGGCTGCGGGCATGGCACTGGGGCGCTGGGCCGATGCCGATGCCGCCGAGGCCGAACAGGGCCTGTACGACGTGGCGCCTTTCGGCAATGTCTCGCTGCTGCACATGACGGACTGTCATGCCCAGCTGAAGCCCATCTACTTCCGCGAGCCCAGCGTGAACCTGGGACTGGGCAGCATGCAGGGTCAGCTGCCCCACCTGGTGGGCGAGCACCTGTTGAAGGCGGCCGGCGTGCGTCCTGGAAGCGCCATGGCGCACGCCTACACCTACCTGGACTTCGACAAGGCCGCACGCCGCTACGGCAAGGTGGGTGGCTTCGCGCACCTGGCCACGCTGGTCAAGCGCATGAAGGCCAGCCGGCCTGGAGCCCTGCTGCTGGACGGCGGCGACACCTGGCAAGGCTCGGCCACGGCCCTGTGGACCGACGCGCAGGACATGGTCGATGCCTGCAAGCTGCTGGGCGTCGACGTGATGACCGGCCACTGGGAGTTCACCTACGGCATGGAGCGTGTGAAGGAAATCGTCGAGAAGGACTTCAAGGGCAAGATCGATTTCGTCGCCCAGAACGTCAAGACCAACGACTTCGGCGACCCGGTGTTCAGCCCCTACACGCTGCGCGACATCAACGGCATCAAGGTCGCCATCATCGGCCAGGCCTTCCCGTACACGCCCATTGCCAACCCGCGCTACATGGTCGCCGACTGGGCCTTCGGCATCCAGGACGAGAACATGCAGAAGATGGTGGACGAAGCTCGCGGCAAGGGTGCCCAGCTCGTCGTCGTCCTGTCGCACAACGGCATGGACGTGGACCTGAAGATGGCCAGCCGCGTGCGCGGCATCGACGCCATCTTCGGCGGCCACACCCACGACGGCGTGCCGGTGGCGGTACCGGTGAAGAACGCCGGCGGCACCACGCTGGTCACCAACGCCGGCAGCAACAGCAAGTTCCTCGGCGTGATGGACTTCGAAGTCAAGGGCGGCAAGTTGGCGGACTTCCGCTACCGCCTGCTGCCGATCTTCGCCAACCAGCTGCGCGCCGACCCTGAGATGGAAGCGCTGATCACCAAGGTGCGTGCGCCTTACGAGTCCAAACTGGCAGAAAAGCTGGCCGTCACCGATGGACTGCTTTACCGCCGCGGCAATTTCAACGGCAGCTGGGACCAGCTGATCTGCGACGCGATGATGGACGTACAGGGTGCCGAGATTGCGTTTTCACCCGGCTTCCGCTGGGGCACCAGCCTGCTGCCCGGCGACACCATCACGCGCGAGCTGATGATGGACCAGTTGGCCATCACCTACCCCTACGCCACGCTCACCGAGATGAGCGGCGAGACTGTTCGGACCATCCTGGAAGACGTGGCCGACAACCTCTTCAACCCCGACCCCTACTACCAGCAGGGCGGCGACATGGTGCGCGTCGGCGGCCTGGCCTACACGATGAGCCCGGGCGAGAAGATGGGCCGCCGCATCACCGAGATGCGCCTGAACGGCAAGCCGCTCGATGCGTCGAAGAAATACAAGGTGGCCGGCTGGGCGCCGGTGGCCGAGGAAGCCAAGAGCCTGCCCGGCGTGAAGCCGGTCTGGGAACACCTGGAGACCTGGCTGAAAGCGCAAGGCGGTCGGGTCAGGGCCCGCAACATCAACACGCCAACCTTGGTGGCCACGCAAGGCAACCCCGGCATAGCCAAGGCCTGAAGGAAAACCTATGCACGCGTGCTTTGCGATGGTATTGGCCACCGGTCTGTCGGCGGCCACCCTTGGGGCCGTGGCGGCAACGGAAGCCACCTATGCCGTCAAGCTGCTGACCCCGGAGGCTGCGCTGACAGCGGCACAAGCCGCGATGGCCCATTGCCGCAAGGCCGGTCACCAGGTGACGGTGGCCGTGGTCGACCGCTCCGGGCTGGTCCAGGTGCTGCTGCGGGACCGCTTTGCCGGCGCGCACACAGTCGACATCGCGCCGCAGAAGGCCTGGACCGCGGCGAGCTTCCGCATGTCCTCGGCCGCCCTCGCCGCCGAGACCCAGGCCGGCAAGCCGATGAGCGGCATTCGCGCAACGCCGCGCGTGATGGCCATCGGCGGCGGCCAGGTCATCGAAGCCGGTGGTGCGGTCCTCGGCGCCATCGGCGTCTCGGGTGCGCCCGGCGGCGAAGCCGACGACGCCTGCGCGCTGGCCGGCATCAAGGCCATCGCCGAGGCCATCGAGTTTTGAACGACCTCGGCCCGTCCATCGAGCCCAACGTCCCACCGGAGATCCCCATGCGTCTCAGATCCTTCCTTGCCTCCATCGCGCTGGTGCTGTGCACGGGTGCGGCCTTCGCGCAGGACAAGGTCGTTTACCACATCGACAACGCCGTCACCCAGGGCCTGAAAGGCCTGCGCAACGTGCGCAACCACATCGAAACCGACCCGACGGCCAAGATCATCGTCGTCACCCATGCCGAAGGCGTCGACATGCTGATGGAAGGCGCGAAGGCAGCCAACGGGACCGAGTACGCCCCGCTGGTGTCCGCCTTGAAGAGCCGCGGCGTCACCTTCGAGATCTGCGAGATCACGCTCAAGAACCGCGGCCTGAACAAGGACCAGTTCATCCAGGAGGCCGACTTCACGCCCTCGGGCGTGGTGCGCATCGCCAAGTTGCAGTTGCAGGGCTACGCCTACATCAAGCCATGACATGAAGCCCCCAAGCCCGCTCGCGCTCGCTACCCCCCGAAGGGGCCGTCCGCCGTCGACCCGGCAAAGTCGGTACCGCGGCGGGAAGCCTGGTCCATGCGGCCCATGCACGTGATGCTCGAATCGATCATCGACCAGGTTGGCGAGAACGGCACGCTGGCCATCGGCGCGTTGCTGATCGGCGTGGTCTTCGGTTTCATGGCCCAGCGCTCGCGCTTCTGCCTGCGCTCGGCGGTGATCGAGTTTGCGCGCAACCACCTGGGCGGCAAGTTGACGGTCTGGCTGTTCGCGTTTGCAACCGCAGTCGGCGTCACGCAAGCACTGGCCTGGTTCGGCTGGTTCGACGCCGGCAATGCGCGGCAGATCGCGGCCCGCGGCAGCCTGTCCGGCGCGGCCATCGGCGGGGCCTTGTTCGGCACCGGCATGATCATGGCGCGCGGTTGCTCGAGCCGCCTGCTCGTGCTGGCCGCGCAGGGCAATCTGCGCTCCTTGTTGTCCGGGCTGGTTTTCGCGGTCACGGCACAGGCAGCGCTGACCGGCGCCCTCTCGCCGCTGCGCCTGGCCATTTCCGAGTGGTGGACCATCGACGGCGGCGGCGCGCGCGACCTGCTCGCGCGCACCGGCATCGGCCACGGCGGCGCCCTGCTCTTCGCGCTGCTGTGGTTGCTGGCGGCCATCGTCTGGGCCCGGCGCCAGCGCGTGCCGCCCTGGGGCTGGGCAGGTGCGATCGGCGTCGGGCTGACGATCGCCGGTGCCTGGTGGTTCACCTATGCGATGTCGACCGTTGCCTTCGACCCGCACCCGATCCAGTCGCTCAGCTTCACCGGTCCGTCGTCGGAGGTGCTCAGCCGCGTGCTCTTCGTCACCGACAAGCCGGTCAGCTTCGACCTTGGGCTGGTGCCCGGCGTGTTCCTGGGTTCGTTTCTGGCCGCCGCCTTGTTCGGCGAATTGAAGCTCGAAGGATTCCAGGGCGGCCCTGGCATGCGGCGCTACATCGCCGGCGCCATGCTGATGGGCTTCGGAGGCATGCTCGCAGGGGGCTGCGCCGTGGGCGCCGGGCTGTCCGGCGCGGCTGTCTTCACGGCCACCTCCTGGGTCACGCTGTGCGCCATGTGGGCGGCTGCCGCCATCACGGACCGCCTGATGGACCAGCGGCATGTCGAAACGCCAGACCAGGCCATGCCCGGCGCCTCGCGCACCCGCGCGAGGTCGGACAACTTTGCCTGAGCGGCATTGAACGAAAGCACAAGGCCATCGGGGCCACGTTTGCCGATGATGAGAGTGCTGCACACCGCAGCGGCGGGATCCGGAAGTTCAGCTGCGGCTTTCGCCGCAAGGCCGCGCCGCGAGCGCGACAGCGCGCGGCTGCGCATGACCACGCCATTCCTGGCCATCGTGCTTGCTGCATGCTGCGGGCTGTTCATGGCTGCGGCGGTCGACGCGGCAGAGCCGATGCGCGCCCAGCGGATCTCCGACACCGCCTGGTTCGTCCAGGGCGAGGCCGCCCTGGGATCGTCTGCCAACCGGAACTTCATCTCCAACGCCGGATTCGTGGTCACGCCGCAAGGCGTCGTCGTCATCGACGCCTTGGGTTCGCCCGCGCTGGCCGAGGAGTTGATTGCGGCGATCCGGCAGGTCACCGCGCAGCCCATCCGTTACGTCGTCGTCACGCATTACCACGCCGACCACATCTACGGCCTGCAGGCCTTCAAGGCGCTGGGGGCCACCATCATCGCCCACCGTCTGGGCCAGGCCTACCTGAACTCTGAAACGGCGCAACGGCGCCTGGCCGCGAGCCGCGAGGACCTGTTTCCTTGGATCGATGAGAAAACGCATCTGGTACCCGCGGACCGGTGGCTGGACGCCGACACGGTGATCGAACTCGGCGGCGAAACCTTCCGCATCCACCACGTCGGGCCGGCCCATACCCCCGAAGACCTGGTCGTGCTGGCCGAACATGCGGGGGTGATGTTCGCAGGCGATCTGGTGTTCCGCGGACGCATTCCCTTCGTCGGGCAGGCCGACAGCCGGCAATGGATCGCGTCGCTCGGCCAGCTGATCGAACTCAGGCCACGCATCGTCGTGCCCGGCCACGGACCGATCTCCACCGAGCCGCTGGCCGACCTGCAGCTGACGCGTGACTACCTGGTGCACCTGCGCAGCACCATGGCCGAAGCCGCGAACAATCTCGAACCCTTCGACGAGGCCTATGCAAAGGCCGACTGGTCACGCTTCGAGCACCTGCCCTTGTTCCGCGCGGCCAACCGCATGAATGCCTACAACACCTACCTGTTGCTCGAGCAGCAGGGTACGCAGCTCGACAAGCCATGAGGCATCGCCTTCCGGTTCTCGCCGGCGCTGCCGCGTGGGAGGCCTGTCTCGCCATGGCGCAGGCCGCCGCGACGGCCTGGCTTCGCGTGGCCCGCCATCCTTCGGCTCGGCGGCAGCACACAGCATCTGGGATCGTCGCGCGCACTCCTGGCCCGGCAGCGCGCGCAGCGTGGACGGCTCCCATTTTCCTGATCGCTGGTGCTGCGCTGCTGTCGGCGCAGGTGGCGGCGCAGACGGCCGCGCTGCTCTACAAGGAAGCCGACCTGCCCCTGGGAGAAAAGCTGCTGCGCGAGCACCGCTGCGCCGAATGCCACAGCCGCAAGGTCGGCGGTGATGGTGCCGCGATCTACCGTCCACAGGGGCGGATCAACACGCCGGGGGCGCTGCGCGGCATGGTGGAGACCTGCAACCTGGAGCTCAACCTGGCGCTCTTTCCGGATGAGGTGACGTCGATATCCGCCGTGCTCAACCGCGACCACTACCGCTTCAAGTAGCCAGCGTTCGGGCGCCAGTATCGGCGCGTGCTGATACAGTGATGCCTTGACCACCACCGAGAGGCACACCGTGGCTGCGAAGGGCGAGGAAGATCTGGTCTTTGAGTCGGCCGCCGAACTGTTCGGGCTGCTGTCGACGCCGGTGCGATTGAAGATCATCAGCGCCGTGTGCCACGGCGAGCGCAATGTGTCCGATCTGCTGGAGCAGATCGACACCACCCAGCCCAATATGTCTCAGCACCTGGCTACGCTGTACCGCGCGGGCGTGCTGGGCAAGCGGCGCGAAGGCACGCAGATCTTCTATCGGCTGCAAAGCGAGCGGGTGGCCACGCTATGCCGCGCCGTCTGCACCCAGGTGGCCATGGAAATGGGCGCCGATGACAGCGTTCCTGCATCCGAGCGCTTGACGCGCGCGGTGCATCGCTGACTGCAGCGGCAAGGGCATGCCAAGGGCATGATGCTCAGCAGCCGTCGCGCACCGGGCTGGTCTCGCAGGCAGGCGCTGGCCGGCCTGGCCGGTCCGATGCTGGTACCCGACCTGGCCCGGCAAACGCCGCAAGGAGAGGACAAGGCCGTACCGCCGCCCCAGGTGGGCAGCCTGCTGCCGCTGCCCGATCTGACTTTGCTGGACGGCACCCGCTTCCGCCCTGCCGAAGCCGATGGCCATGTGCTGGTGCTGTACTGGTGGGCCAGCTGGTGCCCGTTCTGCGCCCAGCAGTCGCCCTTGATGGACAAGTTCTGGCTGGCCCACAAGGCGCGCGGATTGCTCAAGCTGGGCCTGTCGATCGACCGCAAGCCCGAAGACGCCGGCAGCCCGACTCGTCGCCGAGCACGATGACGCTCAACACACTGGCCAGGCCGAAGGCCGAGGCGACGCGGAAGCTGCGTTTGGCGAACTCGATGTCGCGGCCCTTGAGCAGGTACCAGCTGGAGATGGACAGCACGAACATCGCCCCCGTGGCATAGCCGGCCGACACCGTGTGCACGAACTTGGCCTGCGCGTCGGGGTTGAAGACCACGGCCCAGAAGTCGGTCATCTCCATGCGCATGGTCTGGTAGCTGAACTCGGCCCCCACCGGGTTCTGCATCCAGCCGTTGGCGATCAGGATCCACAGCGCACTGAGGTTGGTGCCGACGGCCATCAGCAGGGTCACCATCAGGTGCTGGGTCTTGCGAAGGCGGTCCCAGCCGAAGAAGAACAGGCCGATGAAGGTACTTTCCAGGAAGAAGGCCATCAGGCCTTCGATGGCCAGCGGCGCGCCGAAGATGTCGCCCACGTAGTGCGAGTAGTAAGCCCAGTTGGTGCCGAACTGGAATTCCAGGGTGATGCCCGTGGTCACGCCCAGCGCGAAGTTGATGCCGAAGAGCTTGCCCCAGAAGCGCGTCATGTCCTTCCAGATGACGTTGCCCGTCATCACGTAGACGCTCTCCATGATGACGAGCAGCCAGACCATGCCCAGGGTCAGCGGCACGAAGAGGAAGTGGTGGAGCGCTGTCGCTGCGAACTGCAGCCGCGAAAGATCGACGAGTTGTTCGGGTATCACTGCGGGGTTCCTGATGAGCTTGCGTTGGAAACAAGGGGCACCAACAGGTGCGCCGCTGTCTGTTCGGTGCCGGCGTCGACGGCATGGTCCCGGACCAGGAACCACCACAGCGCCGCCAGCACCGCTAGCTTCACGGCGACGGCGAGGGCCAGGTGGCGGGTCAGGGGGCGGTCCAGCGGGCGCATGCGCGGTGTCCGTCGGCCCTACGGCGCGCACTTCGAAGTCATGGCGCCGCAGATCCGAAGCAGGCTGCGGCCGAGGGCCAGGATCTTCAGGACCTGCATGCTGCTGCTCCGGGATCGGTGTCGAAGGGGCCGCGACCCGTGCGGGCCTTTCGGCAAGGCTTTGGCAGACGCAGAAGTCGCGCCGCAGCTGGTTACTCCAAGAACCGTGCCCGTCGCACGCGGAGGCCCGGAAGGCTTGGCCGTTGTCGGTGGCTGGCAGCCCTTTGCCTGGGTAGCGGGCCGAAGAGCGCCAGACGCCATGCTCGACCTCGAGGTAGCCTGGTCACTGCCACCATCACCGCCATCCCGCGTGTTTTGGCAGCGTGGCAGTCGAGACCCGCTGCCATCACCAAGTCGCTTCGGGTGCCCGGCGGACGCCTGCCACACGGGCCAGACGGGGCGGGACGCTGGGAAGTTCCACCCGGACGCCGCAGCAAGGGTGCCGCCACCCGTGGGCCGTGGGCCGTGGGCCGTGGGCCTTGGCAGAAGACTTGCAGAGCACAGGGTGCGGCTCGGACGCAGGCAGTGATGCGGCGCCGGGCACGCAAGGCTGATTGAAGGTTCCCGCATGTCATCCGTCTCGCACGCATCACCTCCGCCGAGCACCCCCGACGCCGAGGCCAAAGAGCAGACCGTCTGGCTCTACCAGGCGCAGCAGAAGATCTATCCGCGATCGGTGAAGGGCGTGTTCGTCGCCTGGCGCTGGGCCTGGGTCTGGCTGACGCAGCTGGCCTTCTACGGCACGCCCTGGCTGATGTGGAACCACCGCCAGGCGGTGCTGTTCGATCTGGGCGCGCGGCGCTTCTACATCTTCGGCCTGGTGCTGTACCCGCAGGACCTCATCTACATGACGGCGCTGCTGATCATCTCGGCCTATGCGCTGTTCCTCTTCACGGCCGTGGCCGGGCGGCTGTGGTGCGGCTATGCCTGCCCGCAGACGGTCTACACCGAGATGTTCATGTGGGTCGAACGCAAGTTTGAGGGCGACCGCGCTGCGCGCATGAAGCTGGACGCTGGCGGCTGGCGCCTGAAGCGCCTGTGGCGCACGGGCGGTAAGCATCTGGTGTGGATCGCACTGGGCTTGTGGACCGGCTTCACCTTCGTCGGCTACTTCACGCCCATCCACAGCCTGGCGGCCGGCGTGGCCACGCTGGGCCTCGGCCCATGGGAAACCTTCTGGGTGCTGTTCTACGGCTTCGCCACCTACGGCAACGCCGGCTTCATGCGCGAGCAGGTCTGCAAGTACATGTGCCCGTATGCGCGATTCCAGAGCGCGATGCTGGACAAGGACACGCTGATCGTCACCTACGACGCCGCCCGTGGCGAGCCGCGCGGGTCGCGTTCGAAGAAGGCCGACCCGGCGCAACTGGGCCTGGGCGCCTGCGTGGACTGCAACCTGTGCGTGCAGGTCTGCCCCACCGGCATCGACATCCGCAAGGGCCTGCAGTACGAATGCATAGGCTGTGCGGCCTGCATCGACGTCTGCGACGAGGTGATGGTCAAGATGAACTACCCCAAGGGCCTGGTGCGCTACGACACGCAGAACGGCCTGGCCCAGCACCTGACGCGCAGCCAGCGCCTGCGCCGCATCTTCAGGCCGCGTGTGCTGGCCTACACGGCGGTGCTTTTCGTGATCGTCTCGGCGCTGGCGACCAGCCTGGTGCTGCGTTCACCCTTCAAGGTCGACATCGTGCGCGACCGGTCGACGCTGGCCCGCCAGGTCGGGGACGGCGAGATCGAGAACGTCTACCGGCTGCAGATCATGAACGCCACCGAGATGCCGCAGCGGTACCGCATCGCTGCCGAAGGCCTCGCGGGCCTGCACGTGGTCGATGCGCCCACCGTGACGGTCGCTCCGACCGAGGCGCGCTGGCTGGTGCTGACCTTGCGCGTGCCGCCCGAGACCGCCGCGAACACGCCGGCCGGCGCCCATGAAGTGCATTTCGTCATCGAACGCGAGGCGCAAGGCAGCGATCCGGCGCGCAGCCTGCGCGAGAAGTCCACCTTCGTGCTGCCGCGCTGAAACTTCCGACGGCGGACCCTCGCCTTGGGCCCGACAGCCCGACAGCCCGACAGCCCGCCAGCCCGGCTGCCCGGCTGCCCGGCTGACGCCAGGCGCGCCGGCCAGCGCGATCGAACACCTGGACCACGCGCTGGGCGTCTTCGATATTTGTTGCACCGTGACGCCGAGCGTGAGCCCGGCGATCCCCGTGACCGTCGAAGCCCGGCCTGGTACGCCGCGGTGATGGGCCGGGCCGGGCTGTCGCGGGCCCGGCGGTTTCGTCAGGCCATGCCCAGGCCCTTCAAACGCCGGTAGAGCGTGCGTTCGCTCAACCCGGCCTGCCGCGCGAGTTCCTTGCGCGTGCAGTGCGACGATGCCGCAAGTTGCATCAGTTGTTCGTCACCGATATCGCCGCGGCGAATCGCGGCGCTTGCGAGCGCCGGCACGGGGACGGCTGCAACCCGGGGAGACGGGGCAAGGTCGTGGGGCCCAGGGCTCAGGGATTCCGGCAGGTGTTCCACACGCACGATGCCGTCGTCGGCGAACAGCCTGGCGCGGTCGAGCACGTTGCGCAGTTCGCGGATGTTGCCGGGCCAGTCGTGGGCCTGCATCTGCGCCATCGCCTCGGGTTCCACGGCGACCCGGTGTTTCGCCCCAGCACCACGCGGGCCCCGCTGCAGGAAGGAGTCCACCAGCATCGGGATGTCGGCCACGCGCTCGCGCAGGGGCGGCAGCTGGATGGGGAAGGCGCTGATGCGGTAGTACAGGTCCTGGCGGAAACGCCCGTCCGCGACCATCTGCTGCAGCGGCTTGTGCGTGGCCGCCACCAGCCTGAAGTCGGCCTGCTGCGACTC
>CAIWPS010000298.1 GCA_903914615.1 uncultured beta proteobacterium
AAGGGGTAGCGAAATGCATGTTCAAGCGTGGATGATCGGCTCGGTGCCGCAGGTGACCTGGGCGCCCCCGAAGGAAGTCTCGCGGTGGCCATTATTTCACCACCTGGGCACAAATCTGAGACCAGATCGGCGGGAAAGTGGCGAGCTCCACGGAGACACGATCTGGGAGGCCATCATCGACACCGAGGATGGCGCGGAGCGCCTGCTGGCCGCCTGGGAATGGATCCAGCTGCCGGGAGTGCTTGCGATCTCGGATCCGAACGCCGTGATGTGCAATGCCCAGTTCGTGGGTGCCGATGGCGAGCTCGTCGGCCCTTTGCAGGAGGCCGTGTTTGCCAACATGATCCTGCACGCGACACCGTGGCAGCGTGTGGTGGCCGACTCCATCCAGGACGGATTCGGGAGCCCGGCCTCCGCGACCAGGTTGAGCGTGCCCGAAGGACTGCATCCGATGCGCCGCCTGCGGGCGCAGCCGCGAGTCCCGGCCATGTGACGGTCCTTCGGATTTCGTAGCCCGGAGCTCCGCGGCCTGTGACGGCGCCCAAGGCGCGCCGGCCGCACCCTCGCTTCAGCCCGGGCCTAGCGGTGGCTCGGCCTCGCCGTCGGCGATCCAGGCTTCCAGCAGCGTGTAGGCCACGGCCAACACCACCGGTCCGACGAAGATGCCGACGAGGCCGAAGGCCAGCAGGCCGCCGATGACGCCGGCGAAGATGAGCAGCAGCGGCAGGTCGGCGCCCATGCGGATGAGCATGGGGCGCAGCACGTTGTCCAGCGTCGCCACCACCGCGGCGATGACGAGCAGGAAAACGCCGCCACCTGTGCTGCCGTCCCAGAAGGTCCAGATCGCCGCCGGCACCAGCACCGGCAGCGGGCCAATCTGGGCGATGCAAAACATGAACATGAGAGCCGTCAGCAGACCGGCAAAGGGCACGCCGGCGATGGCCATGCCGACGCCGCCCAGCAGCGCCTGCACCAGGGCCGTGACGCCCACGCCCAGCGCCACGCCGCGGATGGCGCCGCCTGCCAGGTCGACCACGCCGGCCCCGCGCACGCCTGCCAGCCGCGTCGCAAAGCGCCGCACCAGGTGCGCCGCCTGCTCGCCCGTGGCATACATGACCGCGGCGATGAGCACCGTCATCAGGAACTGCAGCAGCAGGAAGCCGACCCCGCCCACCTGGCCCACGAACCAGCGCGTCACTTCGCCGGCGTAGGGCGTGAGCCTGGGCAGCAGGTCGTGCAGGCCCAGCACCGAGGCCTGCTGCCAGCCACGCTGCAGTGCGCCGCCCACCATCGGCAGCTGCGCCACCCAGGCCGGCGGCGCCTCGGGCAGGTGGAACTCGGCGGCCATGCGCGCCCAGTCGATGAGGCGGTCGGCATTGCCGACGATGGTGACGATGGCCATCGTCAGCGGCACCACGAAGAGCAGCAGCAGCAACACCGTCATCGCCGCCACCGCCAGCGCGCGGCGACGCCACAGCCGCGCCTGCAGGCGCAGCATCAGCGGCCAGGTGGCCACCACCACCATCGTCGCCCAGATCGCCGGGCCGATGAAGGGCCGCAGCACCCACAGCGCGGCCGCCAGCAGCGCGCCGATGAAGAGCACGGCAAAGGTGGTGCGGGCGAGATCGCCGGGCGGTGTCATCGGCAGCGTCGCCCGGGCGGCGTCGGCGGGCAGGGAGCAGGCGGGAGTTCGCGGTGGCGGGCCATGGCGGCAAGCATAACTGCCGCCCTCGACGACGCGTCCGCCGGGTCGGCACGCGTTGCCGCCGCGTGGGCGACGCGTGGGCGGGGCGCTGACGAACCGGTGCCAGCGCGGCTCAGCGGCTCAGCGCCCCATCAGCCCCAGCACGGCCGCGACGGTGGCGCCCAGCAGCGGCAGCGTAGCCAGCGTGGCCAGACGGGGCTGCGCGGCCGCGCGCGCCAGCGGGGCCTCGGCCACGAGCAGGTCTTCGGCAAAACCTTCGCTGCGGAAGCACTGCGGCAGCGTGTCGGGCCACTCGAACTCGGTCGAACCGTCGCGGCGGCGGTCTTCGGGGCGCTGGCGGGGAAAACGGGGCTGGTTCATGGTGACCTCGATTCCGGCGGGGCCGAAAGGGACGACGGCGCCCCTGGCATACGC
>CAIWPS010000299.1 GCA_903914615.1 uncultured beta proteobacterium
ACCTACACCGGGGCCACCACCGTCAACCTCGGCACCTTGACGCTGGGTGCCAACAACGCGCTGAGCGGCGGCGTGGTCGTGGCCGGCGGCACGCTCGACATCAACTCGCGCAACGAGACCGTGGCCTCGGTCTCGCTGCAGTCCGGCAGCATCACCGGCACCACCGGCGTCCTCACCAGCACCGCCGACGTCGATGCGCAGGCCGGCACCATCAGCGCCATCCTCGGCGGCGCCGCGGGCCTCACCAAGACCACCGCCGGCAGCGTCGCCCTCAGCGGCGCCAACACCTACACCGGGGCCACCACCGTCAACCTCGGCACCTTGACGCTGGGTGCCAGCAACGCGCTGAGCGGCGGCGTGGTCGTGGCCGGCGGCATCTTCGACATCAACTCGCGCAACGAGACCGTGGCCTCGGTCTCGCTGCAGTCCGGCAGCATCACCGGCACCACCGGCGTCCTCACCAGCACCGCCAACGTCGACACGCGGGCCGGCAGCATCAGCGCCATCCTCGGCGGCGCGGCGGGCCTCACCAAGACCACCGCCGGCAGCGTCACCCTCAGCGGCGCCAACACCTACACCGGCACCACCGCGGTCAGCGCCGGCACGCTGGCGCTGGGCGCGGCCAACCGGCTGGCCAATGCCGGCAGCCTCTCGGTCAGCGGCGGCACGCTGGACCTCGGCGGCTTCAGCCAGACCCTGGCGGGCGTGCAGCTCACCGGCGGCACGCTGACCAACGGCACGCTGGCCAGCACCAGCACCTTCGACCTGCAGGCCGGCACCGTCAACGCCGCGCTCGGCGGCGCGGTGGGCCTGGCCAAGACCGGCGCCGGCACCGTCACTCTCAATGCCGCGGCCAGCTACAGCGGCGGCCCGGCCAGCATCAGCGTCGGCACGCTGGCGCTGGGCGTCAACGGCGCGCTGCCGGCAGCGCAGGGCGTGGTCGTCAACGGCGGCACCTTCGACGTCAACACGCACAGCCAGACCGTGGCCTCGCTGTCGCTGCTGAACGGCAGCGTCACCGGCAGCACCGGCGTGCTCAGCAGCACGGCCAATGTCGATGCCCAGAACGGCAGCATCTCGGCCATCCTGGGCGGCGCGGCGGGGCTCAGCAAGAGCAGCGCCGGCACCGTCACGATCAGCGGCGCCAACACCTACACCGGCCCCACCACGCTGGTCGCCGGCACGCTGGCCCTGGGTGCCGACCACGTGCTCGGCGGCAGCCTGGTCGTCGGCGCCGGAACGGCGCTGGACATCAACAGCCACAACGACACCCTGAGCGCCCTCTCGCTGCAGGGCGGCAGCATCACCGGCACCACCGGCGTGCTCACCAGCAACGGCACCGTCGACGCGCAGAGCGGCAGCATCGGCGCCATCCTGGGCGGCGCCGCCGGCCTCACCAAGTCCGGCGCCGGCAACGTCACGCTCAGCGGTGCCAACACCTACACCGGCACCACCACCGTCGGCGCCGGCACGCTGACCCTGGGCGCAAGCAATGTGCTCGCCAACGCCAGCGCGCTGGTCGTCAATGGCGGCAGCCTCGACATCAATTCGCGCAGCGACACGGTGGCCTCGGTGTCGCTGCAGTCGGGCAGCATCACCGGCACCACCGGCGTGCTGACCAGCGTCGCCAACGTCGATGCGCGCAGCGGCAGCATCAGCGCCATCCTGGGCGGCGCGGCCGGCCTGGCCAAGACCACCGCCGGCAGCGTCACGCTCGCCGGCGCCAACACCTACACCGGTGCCACGACGGTCAGCGCCGGCACCCTGACGCTCGCCACCGGCCAGGCCGTTGCGGCGGCATCGGCGCTCGTCGTCAACGGCGGCACCTTCGACATCAACGCGCACAACGACACCGTGGCCTCGGTGTCGCTGCAGTCGGGCAGCATCACCGGCACGACGGGCGTGCTGACCAGCACCGCCAACGTCGATGCGCAGGCCGGCAGCATCGGCGCCATCCTGGGCGGCGCGGCCGGGCTCACCAAGTCCGGCGCCGGCAGCGTCACGCTGGGCGGCGCCAACACCTACGGCGGCGCCACCACCGTCAGTGCCGGCACGCTGGCCCTGGGCGTGGCGCAGGCGCTGCCGGCGGCCACCGCGGTGACGGTGGCCGGCGGCGCCACCCTCAGCCTGAACGGCGACGACACCGTGGCCAGCCTCGCGCTGGCGGGCACGCTGGGCGGCAGCGGCACGCTCAGCGCCGCCAGCTACGGCCTGAACGGCGGCACCACCGGGGCCAACGCCAACCTGGGCACCGGCACGCTCACCGTGGCCGGCAACAGCGTGCTTGGCGGCAGCGCGGCGGCGGGCACGGTGGGCATCACCGGCCAGCTCACGCTGGGCGGCGCCAACCTGCTGGCCAACACCGCCACCGTCACCGTCGCCTCCGGTGCCACGCTGACGCTGGGCGGCAGCGACACCATCACGGCGCTGAACCTGTCGGGCACGCTGAACGGCGCCGGCACGCTCACCGCGGGCAGCTACACGCTCAGCGGCGGCACGGCCAACGCTGCGCTCGGCGCCGGCACGCTCACGTCCAGCGGCAGCAGCACGCTGGCCGGTACCGCGGCCGCGTCGAGCGTGGAAGTGACGGCCGGCACGCTGACCGTGGCCGGCGCCAACCGCCTGCTGAACACCGCAGCCCTCACCGTCGACAGCGGCGCCTCGCTGACGCTGGGCGGCGACAACACGGTGGGCAGCCTGGCGCTGTCGGGTGTGCTCGACGGCGTCGGCCTCAAGCTCACCGCCGCCACCTACCTGCTGTCCGGCGGCACCGCCAACGCCAACCTGGGCGCCGGCGCGCTGACGTCCACGGGCCTGAGCACGCTCAACGGCACGGCCGACGCCGGCACGGTGAACGTCGCCGCCGGCACGCTCACGCTGGGCGCGGCCAACCGCCTGGGCGACACCGCCGCGGTCTCGGTGGCCGGCGGCGCGACGCTGCTGCTCAACGGCGACGACACCGTCGGCAGCCTCGCGCTGTCGGGCACGCTGGGTGGCGTGGGCGTGCTCTCGGCCAGCAACTACAGCCTCACCGGCGGCACCTACGACCTCAACCTCGGCGGCGGCGCGCTCACCAGCACCGGCAACAGCCAGCTCAACGGCACCAGCGGCGCCACCAGCCTGGAGGTCATCAACGGCACGCTGCAACTGGGCAGCGCGAACCGCCTCACCGCCAGCCCGGCGGTCACTGTCGACGCCGGCGCCACGCTGGCGCTGGGCGGCAACGAGACCATCGGCTCGCTGGCCGGCAGCGGCGCCCTCGGCCTGGGTGCCAACACCCTGACCACCGGCGCGCTGGGCGACAGCAGCTTTGCCGGCGTGATCAGCGGCAGCGGCGGCCTGACCAAGGTCGGCGCCGGCACCTTCACGCTCGGCGGCATCAACACCTACACCGGGGCGACCAACCTCAACGGCGGCACCCTGGCCGTGCCGGGGTCGCTGGCTTCGACGGTACTGAACGTCAACGCCGGCACGCTGGCGCTGGCGGCGGCCCACAACCTGTCGGGCGCGGCCGTCGTCACGGTCGGCAAAGGTGCGCTCATGACCCTGTCCGGCGACAACACCGTGGCCAGCCTGGCGCTCTCGGGCACCCTGGCCGGCAACGGCACGCTGAATGCCGCCAGCTATGCGCTCGATGGCGCCACCGTGGCGGCAGGCGCCGGCCTGGGCGGCGGCAGCCTGTCGAGCACCGGCAACACGTCGCTGAACGGCAGTGCGGCGGCCGCGACGCTGGCCGTCAACGGCGGCACGCTGACGCTCGGCGCCGCCGGCAATCTCACCCAGGCCCCGGCGGTGACCGTGGCCGGCGGCGCCACGCTGGTGCTCGGCGGCAACCAGCAATTCGGCAGCCTCGCCGGCGCAGGCACGGTCAGCCTGGGCGCGTCGACGCTGCAGACCGGCAGCGGCGGCGACAGCAGCTTCGGCGGCGTCATCAGCGGCAGCGGCGGCCTGACCAAGCAGGGCAACAGCACGTTCACGCTCGGCGGCAGCAACAGCTACACCGGCGCCACCGAAGTCGACGGCGGCACGTTGGCCGTCGGCGGCACGCTGGCCAGCGCGAACCTCGCGGTCAATGCCGGCACGCTGGCGCTGGGCGGCGCCAACCTGCTGCCCGACACCGCCACCGTCGGCGTCGCCAGCGGTGCCTCCCTGACGCTGGCCGGCAACGACACCATCGGCAGCCTGGCGCTGGCGGGCACGCTGGGCGGCAATGGCACCCTCACCGCCGCCAGCGTGGCGCTGAACGGCGCCACCGTCAACGCCAACCTCGGCGCCGGGGCCCTCAGCAGCAGCGGCGGCAGCACCCTCAACGGCACCTCGGCGGCGGCCACGGTGGCCGTCAATGACGGCACCCTGACCCTCGGCGCGGCCGGCCGCTTCAGCGCCCTGCCGGCGCTGACGCTGGCCGGCGGCGCGACGCTGGCGCTGGGCGGCAACGAAACGCTGGGCTCGCTGGCCGGTGCCGGCAACGTCGCGCTGGGCGGCAACACCCTGAGCACCGGCGCCCTCGGCGACAGCAGCTACGCCGGCGTGCTCTCCGGCAACGGCGGCCTCACCAAGCTGGGCAACGGCAGCTTCACGCTCACGGGCGCCAACAGCTACACCGGTGCGACGCAGGTCCAGGGTGGCACGCTGGCCGTCACGGGCACGCTGGCCTCGGGCACCGTCAACGTCAATGCCGGCACGCTGGCCCTGGGCGGCGCCAACCTGCTGGCCGGCGGCGCG
>CAIWPS010000300.1 GCA_903914615.1 uncultured beta proteobacterium
GAGCCGTCGATGCGCATCGTCGCCGACATCATCGAGTACACGGCGCAGAAGATGCCGAAGTTCAACTCGATCAGCATCAGCGGCTACCACATGCAGGAGGCCGGGGCGAACCAGGCGCTGGAGCTGGCCTTCACGCTGGCCGACGGCGCCGAGTACGTGAAGACCGCCATCGCCAAGGGCCTGGACGTCGACGAGTTCGCCCCCCGCCTGAGCTTCTTCTGGGCCGTCGGGATGAATTTCTATCTCGAGATCGCCAAGATGCGCGCCGCGCGCCTGCTGTGGACCCGCATCATGCAGGGCCACGGCGCGAAGAACCCGAAGAGCCTGATGCTGCGCACCCACAGCCAGACCAGCGGCTGGAGCCTGACCGAGCAGGACCCCTACAACAACATCGTGCGCACCACCGTCGAGGCCATGGCCGCGGTGTTCGGCGGCACGCAGAGCCTGCACACCAACAGCTTCGACGAGGCCATCGCGCTGCCCACCGAGTTCAGCTCGCGCATCGCCCGCAACACCCAGCTCATCATCCAGGAGGAGACCCACATCACCAGCGTCGTCGACCCCTGGGCCGGCAGCTACATGATGGAGACGCTGACGCAGCAGATGGCCGACGCGGCCTGGGCCATCATCGAGGAGGTGCAGGCGCAGGGCGGCATGACCAAGGCCGTCGATTCCGGCTGGGCGAAGCTGAAGATCGAGGCCAGCGCGGCGCAGAAGCAGGCGCGCATCGACGCCGGCAAGGACGTCATCGTCGGTGTCAACAAGTACAGGCTGGCGCGCGAAGACAAGCTGGAGATCCGCGAAGTCGACAACGTCAAGGTGCGCGAAGGTCAGATCGCGCGACTGAAGCAGTTGCGGGCGCAGCGCGACGGCGCCAAGGTCCAGGCGGCGCTGGCGGCACTGACAGAATGCGCGCGAACAGGGCAGGGCAACCTGCTCGCCCTGAGCATCGAGGCCGTGCGCCTGCGCGCCACCGTGGGCGAGGTCAGCGATGCGCTGGAGCAGGTCTTCGGGCGCCACCGCGCCGACATCCAGAAGGTGACCGGTGTGTACGCAGCCGCCTACGACAGCGCTGAAGGCTGGGACAAGCTGAAGGCCGAAATCGCCGCCTTCGGCGAGCAGCAGGGCCGCCGCCCGCGCGTGATGATCGCCAAGCTCGGCCAGGACGGCCACGACCGCGGCGCCAAAGTGGTGGCCACGGCCTTCGCCGACCTGGGCTTCGACGTCGACATCGGGCCGCTGTTCCAGACCCCCGAGGAATGCGCGCGCCAGGCGATCGAGAACGACGTCCATGCGGTCGGCGTCAGCACGCTGGCCGCCGGCCACAAGACGCTGGTGCCGGCCATCATCCAGGCGCTGAAGGCGCAGGGCGCAGACGACATCATCGTCTTCGTCGGCGGCGTCATTCCGGCGCAGGACTACGACTTCCTCCATGCCGCCGGCGTGAAGGGCATCTACGGCCCCGGCACGCCCATCCCGGTGAGCGCGAAGGACGTGCTCGAGCAGATCCGCAAGGCGCTGGGGTGACATCCGGGCCGGCCCCGGCGTTCACGCTGCAACGCGCTGAAGCCGACGACTTCGAGGACCTGCTGGCGCTGCGCCTGCGCGCCATGCGCGACAGCCTCGCGCGGCTGGGCCGCTACGACGAGCAGCGCGCACGCGAACGGCTGGCCGCGGGCTTCGCGCCTGGCCACACGCAGCATGTGGTGGTGGACGGCGAGCGCGTCGGCTTCGTCGTGCTGAAGAAGCTGTCGCACGCGCTGCGGCTGGACCATTTCTACATCGACCCCAAGGCGCAGCGCCGCGGCATCGGCTCGCAGGTGATGCGCCGGGTCTGCGCCGAGGCCGACCGGCTGCTGCTGCCGGTGGAGCTGTGTGCGCTGAAGGGCAGCGATGCCAACCGCTTCTACCTGCGCCACGGTTTCGTGCTGACGGGCGAGGGCGACTGGGACTACGACTACCTGCGCCTGCCCACCACCCCCAGCCTGCGCGCCGTGCGCCATCTGTGGCAGGCCATCCAGGCCCGCGACTGGGCGGCAGCGCGAGCGCTGCTGCACGACGACCTGCAGGTGACCTGGTGGACCAGCGGCGAGCGATTCGACGGCGCCGATGCCTTCATCGAAGTCCACCGGCGCTACCCCGAAGGCTGGACGATCCGGCTCGTCGAGCTCACCCACTTGCAGGACGGGCGCGTGCTGGCGCTGCTGCGCGTCGACCACGCGCCGCAGACCTTCTTCGCGACCTCGCTGTGCCGCGTCGACGACGAGCGCATTGCCGGCATCGACGAATACTGGGCCACGGTGGAGGCGCCGCCGGCGTGGCGCAGCGGGTCGAAGCTGCCGGGCCGCACTGTCTTCGACCCGCGCGACGACGTGCGGGCGGCTTTGCCATGACGGCGGTTCCCGCCCTGGCCGACACCGACCGGCGGCTGGTCGATGCCATCCTGGGTGCCGACGGCACGGCGCGTCGACGCGCGCTGGCCAAGGCCATCACCCTGCTCGAGTCGTCGCGCAGCGACCACCGCGCGCGTGCCGACGAGCTGCTGAACGCCCTGCTGCCGGCCAGCGGCCGGTCCTTCCGGCTGGGCATCAGCGGCGTGCCCGGTGTCGGCAAGAGCACCTTCATCGAGGCGCTGGGGCTTTTCCTCATCGATCGCGGCCACCGCGTGGCCGTGCTGGCAGTGGACCCCAGCTCCAGCATCGGCGGCGGCTCGATCCTCGGCGACAAGACGCGCATGGAAAGGCTCAGCGTCGAGGAGCGCGCCTACATCCGCCCCAGCCCGTCCAGCGGCACGCTGGGTGGCGTGGCCGAAAAGACGCGCGAGGCCATGCGCCTGTGCGAGGCGGCGGGCCACGACATCGTCATCGTCGAGACCGTCGGCGTCGGCCAGAGCGAGACCGCGGTCGCCGGCATGACCGACATGTTCGTGCTGATGCAGTTGCCCAATGCCGGCGACGACCTGCAGGCCATCAAGAAGGGCGTGATGGAGCTGGCCGACCTCGTCGTCATCAACAAGGCCGACCTCGACGAGGCCGCTGCGACGCGCGCGCGGGCGCAGATCACGAGCGCGCTGCGCTGGTTCGGCCCCCATGCCCACGCCGGCGCGCCAGTGCTGCAGCTGAGCGCGCTCAAGGGCAGCGGCCTGGCCGACTTCTGGCAGGCGGTGAGCGACTTTCGCGAACGGCAGTCTGCCGGCGGTGAGCTGGCCGCGCGCCGCCGCGCCCAGGACGAGGCCTGGATGTGGGAACGCATAGAAGCCGGCCTGCGCCAGCGCTTCCGCCAGCACCCGGCCGTGCGCGAGGCCTTGCCCGCCATCGCCGACGAGGTGCGCGCCGGCCGCCTGGCCGCGTCCGTCGCGGCGCGCCGGCTGCTGGACCTGTCCAACTGAATCTGGAATGAGGAGACGACTCCGTGCACGACATCATCGAACAGCTGGAAAAGAAGCGCGCCGCGGCGCGCCTGGGCGGAGGTCAGAAGCGCATCGACAGCCAGCATGCCAAGGGCAAGCTGACGGCGCGCGAGCGCATCGAGCTGCTGCTGGACGAAGGCAGCTTCGAGGAATGGGACATGTTCGTCGAGCACCGCTGCGCCGACTTCGGCATGCAGGACAACAAGATCCCGGGCGACGGCGTGGTGACGGGCTACGGCATGATCAACGGCCGCCTGGTCTTCGTCTTCAGCCAGGACTTCACGGTCTTCGGCGGCGCGCTCTCGGAAGCGCATGCCGAGAAGATCTGCAAGGTGATGGACCAGGCGATGAAGGTCGGCGCCCCGGTGATCGGCCTGAACGACAGCGGCGGTGCGCGCATCCAGGAGGGCGTGGCCTCGCTGGGTGGCTATGCCGACGTGTTCCAGCGCAACGTCATGGCCAGCGGCGTGGTGCCACAGATCAGCCTGATCATGGGCCCCTGCGCGGGCGGCGCGGTCTATTCGCCGGCCATGACCGACTTCATCTTCATGGTCAAGGACAGCAGCTACATGTTCGTCACCGGCCCCGAGGTGGTGAAGACGGTGACGCACGAAGAGGTGACGGCCGAAGAGCTGGGGGGCGCCATCGCCCACACCACCAAGAGCGGCGTCGCCGACCTGGCCTTCGAGAACGACGTCGAGGCGCTCCTGATGCTGCGCCGCTTCTTCAACTACCTGCCGCTGAACAACAAGGAAAAGCCCCCCGTGCGCCTGAGCGGCGACCCCGCCGAGCGGCTGGACCGGTCGCTGGACACGCTGGTGCCTGACCACCCGAACAAGCCCTACGACATCAAGGAGCTGATCTACAAGGTCGTCGACGACGGCGACTTCTTCGAGCTGCAGCGCGACCACGCCAGGAACATCGTCGTCGGCTTCGCGCGCCTGGACGGCCAGAGCGTGGGCATCGTCGCCAACAACCCGATGGTGCTGGCCGGCTGCCTGGACATCAAGAGCAGCATCAAGGCGGCGCGCTTCGTGCGCTTCTGCGATGCCTTCAACATCCCGGTGGTGACCTTCGTCGACGTGCCCGGCTTCATGCCCGGCACGGCGCAGGAGTACGGCGGCATCATCAAGCACGGGGCCAAGCTGCTCTACGCCTACGCCGAGTGCACGGTGCCCAAGGTGACGGTGATCACGCGCAAGGCCTACGGCGGTGCCTACGACGTGATGAGTTCCAAGCACCTGCGCGGCGACGTCAACTTCGCCTGGCCCAACGCCGAGATCGCGGTGATGGGGGCCAAGGGCGCGGTGGAGATCATCTTCCGCGAGGACAAGGGCGACCCGGCCAAGCTGGCCGCGCGCGAGGCCGAATACAAGGCCCGCTTCGCCAACCCCTTCGTCGCCGGCAGCCGCGGCTTCATCGACGACGTCATCCAGCCGCACGAGACACGC
>CAIWPS010000301.1 GCA_903914615.1 uncultured beta proteobacterium
GAGGAAGTGCCAGTTCTGGCGTGCCAGCCCGCGCACCTTGCGGTACTCGCGCCAGAGTTGTGGCGAGTCGTTCTCGGGGTCGATGCTGAGGATCACGAACTCGATGTCCAGGTGGCGGCGGTCGGCCTCCTTCTGCACATCCATCAGGCGTCGCCAGTAGACCGAGCAGATGAAGCGGCAGGCGCTGTACTCCATCGCCATCACCGTGGGACGGCCGCGCCAATGCGACAACGCCACGGGGCGCCCCTGCTCGTCCAGCCAGGCCTCCTCGATCGCGAAGAGGCTCGGGCGTGCGCAGGCAGCGCCGGCCGCGGCGAGCAGCCCCGCACCCAGCAGCGCGGCAGCCCATCGGCGCAGGTCCATGGTCAGAGCTTGACGATGACCTTGACGTCGGGCGTCGGCTTGGAGACGTAGCCGACGGTCCCGGGGTTGGCCTTGATGTTGGCGAGCACCTCGGCGTCGCTGCCGCGCACCGGCGGTGGCGTCAGGCCGTCGCGAAAGCCCTTCTTGGACCACACCGAGGCATAGCGCGCGGCGTCGACCTTGATCGCACGGGCCAGGAAGTCGGCCTGCAGCGAGGCGTTCTCCACCGGCGCGAGCTTCACGCTGCCGGCGAACTGCTTGTCGCCCAGGAAGACCTCGCGCACTTCGTCGGCCGTGAGGTTGACGGTGGCGCCGGCGACCACGTAGATGTCGCCCGCGCGGACGGAGAAGGCTGCCAGGGCCAGCGCGCAGGCCAGGAGCGTACGGATGGTGTTGAGCACGTCGGGTTCCTCGTGTTCAGAAGCGGATGGCGTACTGCAGCATCAGGCTGCTCGGCGTGCCTGGCGTACCCGCCACCGGGCCGTGCATCAACTCCGCCTTCAGCGCAGCCTTGGGCGTCAGGTTGTAGCGCAGGCCTGCGATGGTGCGGCGGTAGGCCATGCCGCTGGACTGCAGCGCGAAATAGGGGTCGGCCGCGTTCAGCGCGGCGTCCTCGTAGCGGGCGTAGACCGTGTACTGGTCGTTCAGGTTGTAGCCGACCTGCCCATACCAGGCCGAGCTGGCGTACACGCCGGTGCCGCCGCCGAGGTCGCGGTTGCGGAAGCCGTAATACTCGGCCATCACTTCCCAGTCGTCGTTGTCGTAGGTGGCGTAGGCCCCCAGCATGCCCAGGTTCACGCGGCCGCTGGCGGTGCCGGCCGCGTTGCCGCCGGCAACCTCCTGGCGCAGCCCGTGCAGCCCGACCACCAGCCCCGTGCCGGCCACTGCCAGGTTGGTGCGGAAGCCCACGCCGATGTTGCCGTCGCTGTCGCCGATGGCCTGGAAGTCGAGCTGGCCGCCGCTCAGCCGGTCGCCATTGACGACATACAGGTCGTAGCCCCATTTGCCCAGGCCGGTGGATATGCCGCCCGTGGCCCACAGGCCGGTGGAGTGGGCCGGCAGGATGCCGCCGCTGTCCTCGAAGTCGAGGAACTGCGGGCGCGTGAGTGCGGTGGCGATCTGCGCGCCATGGTGGAAGGCCGTGTTCCAGTAGCCGTAGGGCGTGTGGAAGCGGCCGGCCCAGACGGTGAGCGCGTCGCTGAAGACATAGCCCAACTGCATGCGCTCGGCGTCCACGCCCAGCTCGCCGCCGTCGCCGTATTCGAAGGCCAGCTCGACCAGGGCCTTCACCTGCGGGCTGATCTGCGGCGTCATGTAGAGGTCGAAGGTCCCGACATCGAGGCCGCGGAAGCCACGCTTCTCGATCGTCGACGCGGCGGCGTTGCGGGCGCCGAGCTTGACGTCGGCGAAGCCGTGGATGGGCAGGCCGGTGTCCAGCTGCGAGGCGGCTGAAGTGGCCGCCTCGATCTGCGCCACCGAACGCTCGACCGCGTCGACGCGTTCGTTCAGGCCGGCTGCTGCCGTCGCCGCCGTCGGCGCGACCTGGGCCACCACGGGCGGGGCCGCTACCGCGGTTGCCGCCGCGTCCTTGCGCTCGAGCTGGTCCAGCCGTTTCTGCAGCGCGTCGATGGTGCGCAGGCTCAGTTCGAGCTTTTGTTCCAGGCTCTTGAGCCGATCGGCGTCCTGCGC
>CAIWPS010000302.1 GCA_903914615.1 uncultured beta proteobacterium
GCATGGTCACCATGCGTGATCAGGTGCCGATTGAAACCGCCGGGATGGACGCCGGCGCCGTGGCGACCGTCGACGACATCGTCACGCGCGACGAGGCTGATGACCGGCCGGACGTCGAGGTGATCCACGACGCTGATCTTCTCGTCCTGCCGGTGACCGCCACCAACATCGACGACGCCATCGACAAGGGTGGCTCGGTGACGATCATCCGCCGGTGGACAAAGTCGATGATCAAACAGCTGATCGACGACGGCGAGTTCGTCGAGAAGGAAGGTGAAGCCCTCCTCGAGGAGATGTCGAAGCAGGCGGCCGACGGTGTCCAAAACCCGCCGAAGGAACTGGCCGACGCCGCCGGCATCAAAGACAAGGGCTCGTTCGCACTTGGCTACGAGACGTGGACCCGGCTCAAGGTCAAGGACGACTGGCGGCTCGTTCGCATCTACTACGGCGGCGAGAAGCGGATCCTCGGCTGCAAGCTGTGCCCGTATTGGTGTGAGCTTGCCCCGATCATCTCTGTGCCGGTGCGCAAGCAGGCCTCCGTGTTCAAAGGCATCCCGCCGGCCGACCGCGTCCACGACCTGCAGATCTTCGCCAACGACACGATCATGGAGGGCGCCGACACCGCGCACTTCAGCGCCATGCCGATCGTCATGACCGATCCCGACAAGAACCCGCGGGTCGGCACGATGATTCTCGGCCTGGCGGCGGTCTGGGAGACCAGCCCCAACGACACCCACTTCGTGGAGTTCCCCAGCCTGTGGAAGGACGCCTGGGAGCGCGCCAGCGCGGTGCGCGACCAGATCTTCCAGAGCCTCGGCGTGAACCCGTCGATGGTGCCGTCCATGCCCAGCGACAAGAAGCCCAACCAGGCCCAGGTCTCCCAGCAACAGCAGGTCGACATCCTCACGACCGCCGATGCCGTCGTCGTGCTGTCCGAGGGCATGCTGACGCCGATGATCCAGCGGTTCGCCTACTACGATCACCAGTTTCGCGACAAGGCGACGACGGTGATGATCTACGGCGAGCTCGGCGAAGAGGCGACGATGGAGGAGGTCGAGCCCCTCCAGCTGAACCGGCGCTGGGAGTTCAAGTGGTGGGGCGTCGAGGCGGCGCGCAACGCCGCGGCGCAGCAGCAGCAGATGAGCGTGCTCAACGTCATCAAGGAAATCCCGCCGCAACTCTACGAGGGCTACGAGCTGCGCATGGCGCCGGTGATCACGGGAATGGTCGAGAGCGCGTTCGGCGCCCGGCTGGCCCGGCAGATCTTCCGGAAAAAGCGGATCATCTCCGTCAACCCCGAGCTTGAGAACATGATGCTGCTGCACGGGCACCGCGTGCAGCCGCACGAGGCCGACGACGATCAGCAGCACCTCCAGGCGCACATGGCGATCGCCGAGCAGGACCACCACGGGACGGTGCGAGAGCACGTCGCCCTGCACGTCGCGCAGATGCAACACAAGGAGATGACGGCGCAGCAGCAGGCCATGGGCGGTGCGCCTGGCGGCGGTGGCGGGCCTCAGCCGGGCGCGGCGGTCGGCAACAAGCACGCGCCGAAGGGCCCGCCGGGCAGTATTCATCCGGACCAGATGCCGATGGCCGGCGCGCCCGCCATGCCGCGGAAGATGTAGGGGGCATGGCATGTCAGCGGAATCGGAATTGCCCCGGTTGTGGGACATTCTCACGGGTGGCGTCGGTCTAGGTGCGATGGCCAGCGCCTTCGCAAGCTGGGGCGGCCAGAAACAGAAGCTGCAGGACGTCGAGGTGCGCATGGACAACACAGACAAGAGGCTCGACAAGATGGACGAGCGCAGCCGGCTGGTTGAGCGTATCGACGAGCGCACGCGACTGATGCAGGTGCAGCACGACAGCCTTAACGCCAAGATGGATCAGGTTCTGCATGCCGTGCGCGCAGGCCAGTTTGACAAGCCGCGCTAGGCTATAGCACTATAGGATTCTCGCTTCGCCCCACGTTACGGGGCCCTCGCATGAACCCACGTCACGGGTTTGAAGGAAGAACGAATGTCTTTTCGCCAGATGCTTCTGGCCGGCGCGTCGCGCGCGGCCTTTGCCCCCCAAACCGACAACGAAGGCGGTGATCCCTATGAGGACGACGAAGACCTCACCGGTGCAGATGCCGAGTTCGACGATGCCGACGACGGGGACGCGGATGGTGGAGAAATCGATTCTGCCGACGCCGATCCGGATAGCCGGGAAGACGACGACGGCGCCGAAGGTGAAGTAGACGACGAGCCGCCCGCGCGGCCACTGTCTCGGGCAGAGAAGCGGGTTCAGTCCGCCCTCTCCACCGCCAAGGCCGCCGAGGAACGCGCGGCGCGAATCGAAAGCGAACTGGCTGCACTGAGGGCCGAGCGCACCCGCGGCAACACCGAGGCGGCGCAGGCAGCGGAGCGGCAGCGCCTGGAGATGATGTCTCCTGAGGAGCGCGCCGAGTACCGGGTCAGCCAGATCGAGAAGACCCTGAGAGCAGAGCTTGAGCAGACGAAGTTCAACATCTGGGATCAGGCCGACAAAGCGAGTTTCGAGACCGTATTGGCGGCGCGCACCGACCTCCCGAAGGACGCCGCTCAGAAGGTCGAAGAGTATGTGGCCCAGATGCGGGCCAGCGGCACCAACGCTCCTCGCGCCACGGTGCTGCGATACGTGATCGGCGATCTGGTTCTCGCCGCCACACCGAAGGCCCGAGCGCGGGCCGAGCGGACGGCGGAAACCAATCGGCAAAGACAGACGGTTTCGGCTCCGCGCGTGGCGCGCGGCGACGTGAGTCGCCAGGGACGTCGAGGCAGTGCGAATACCCCAGAGGGCCGCGAAGCGCGCCTGATGGATCGACCCATCTAGCGAGGGCCATCCCGGCCCTCGTCAACACGAGGACCGGGGACAATGGCTGTCAATCCAGCAGCAAACTTCTCTGCGGACATTGAAGGCTATATCGCCGACAAGACGCTTCCGCTGGCTCGGCGACAGCTCGTCGCCTACCAGTTCGGTGACCCGCTGACCCTGCCCAAGGGCCGCGGCACCACCTACACCGCCACCCGCTACAACCGTCTGCCGCTTCCCTTCGCGGCGCTGTCCGAAGGCGTCCCGCCGATCGGCGAGACGATGACCATCTCCCAGGTGTCCGCGGTCGCGGTGCAGTGGGGCGACAAGGTGACCATCACCGACATCGCCGAGATGACCATCAAGCACCCGCTGTTCCAGAAGGCCACCGAACTGGTCGCCCTGCAGATGGCGGAAACCCTGGAGCGCAACACCTTCAACTCCCTGATGGCGGGCTCCCAGGTCAACTTCGTCAACCAGCGCGGCTCGCGCGGCGCCCTCGTCGCCGGCGACGTGCTCGACTCCACCACCGTCATTCGCACCAACGCCGCGCTCGAAACCCTCGGCGCGCCCCGCTACATGGGCGACGAGCAGACCGACGCGAAGATGGACGTCGAGGGCGGCGGGTCCAAGGCGTCGTCCAACCCCCAGGCGATGCCGCACTACGCGGCCATCATTCACACCCTCGTGGTCGGTGACTTCCGCTCCCAGGCGGATGTCCGCCTGGCCTGGACCTACTCGGACCTGAACCGCCTCTACAACTACGAGGCCGGCGAGTGGTCGGGCATTCGCTTCTGCAAGTCCAATCTGGTGCCGACCTTCACCGGCGTGGCGCAGATCAACCCGACAGCCGGCGCCTCGGGCTCCCTGGCGACCAACAACTACTACGTGATCGTCACGGCGTCGGACACCCAAAACCAGTACGAGAGCCGGATCTATCAGGTCTCCGGGGCGACGGCGGTGGCCGGGCCCAACGGTTCGCTGTCGGTGGCCCTGCCCTCGATCGTGGGCTTCACCTTCAGCGTCTACATCGGCCTGACGTCCAGCCCCGCGAACCTCGGCCTCTGCGCCCTGGGTCCGGTGCAAGGGCCGCTCGCCGGCCAGGCCACGCAGCTCGCGCCGAACCAGACGGTGGTCATCACCGGCACCGGCGTCGCCCAGACCCCGCCGGCGGCGCCCGCCACCGGCATCACGGTCTATCCGACCTTCATCCTGGGTCGCGGCGCCTACGGGCAAGTCGTGCTGGACAATGCCAAGTTCAGCTACCTCAAGAACGCAGACAAGAGCGACCCCCTCAATCAGCTGCGCATCATCGGCTGGAAGCTGATGTACGGCACGCTGATCGAGAACCAGCTGTTCTTCGCGCGGATCGAGTCCACCTCGAACCTGACCACCACGTTCGGCTAATAGCGGGCGGGTCTGGGCCTCTCGGGAAACCGGGAGGCCTTCCGCCAGGAGACCAGCATGGCCACCAAGACCCTGGGCACGAACGCGACCAATTCGCTGCCTGCGCTCGCCTACCTCGCCGGCATCGGCAACCTCGCCGCCGCCGACGTCGCGACGCTCAACAATGCGATCAAGGACGACCTCAACCCTGCGCACCCGATCATCGGCGGGTCGTTCACGGTGCAGGGAAGCCTCTATATTCCTCGGCGCGGGTGGCTGCAGCTCTTTCCGGGCGACTGGGTCGCGGTGGATAGCCGCGGCTGGCCGATCGTGTTGAGCGCGGACACCGCGGCCAATGGCCCGTGGACGCACAGCTAGACACTCAGGCTTCTACTCTGTAGCCTCGCCCGACTCCAACCTTGCGAGGAACCATGTCCGACAAGCTGACGCCCGAAGAAATCGCGCGCATCGCCGCCGAGGGTGGCGCGCCCACGCCGCCGCGCCCCATGAGCAACATCGAGAAGGCCCGCGCCGCCAAGGCGCTGAAGCAGGCCGAGCGCGCCCGCGAGGAGGCCAACCGGCCGCCCGCCGATCCGGCCGCCCTGGCCGGTCTGCACAGCGCCAGGCCGCTGGAGCCGACCGACGAAGAACTGGAGGAGGTCGGCGTAGCCGCCGAGGCTTCAGTCATCGCCGCGCCCGAGGCGCCGCTGGTCGACGCCGCCGGCGAGGTGCGCCTGCACCCGATCCTGTCGAACGAGGAAGTCCTTGCCGTCCGCGCCCTGGCCCGCAAGGAGCTGGACGCCGAGCGCCGCAAGACCGCCAAGGCCGCGCTGCTCGAGCAGGAGAAGCGCCGGCTGCAACAGGAAGAGGGCCTCGTCACCGCCGACGGTGTGCGCAACGAGATGGTGCGCATCACGTTGGATCTGGCCGAGCACACGCCGTTCCTCGCCGTCAACAACACGGTCTACTACCCGGGCTTCCCCTACAAGGTGCCGCGGCATGTGGCCGACCAGCTGCGCGAGATGCAATCGCGCGGATGGGCGCACCAGAACGAGATCGAGGGCAAGAGCCTGCGTGATCGGTTCCGCCGGCCCTACAACACCGGGCTTTCGCCCATCACCGGCACGACCAGTGCTCCGATGACGAACGCCGGGACGGCGGCTCAATGACCGGCGTCGAGAAGCCCGTCGTGCCCGAGGTGGTCGGCACGGCGGTGGGCCTCACCATCCGGATCACCGACGACTGCCAGATGACCTTCCAGAGCGGTTTCGCCGAGGATGAGACGGACGCCGTCGTCAACGCCAGGCTGGATCGGCTGCAGGCGTTCGCCGCGCGACAGCACGCTCTGGCGAACATCCCGCTGAAGCAGAACGCCAAGCGCGACCTGCTGAAGCAGATCATGCAGTACGAGGCGGATCGCACGCACGTCGAAACCGATCTGGTCGACGCGAACACCTCGCTGGACCAGCAGGTTCTGCTGCTGCGCGAGAAGGCCGACGAGACGCTGCGCGCCGGCGAAAACGAGTACCGCAAGAGCGGCAGGGTCGGACCCTACAAGCCTCGAGGGCCGGTGGCCGCCAATCTGGAGCGCATCGAGCAGCAGATCCAGTCGACGATCGAGGGTCGCGGCAAGAACGAGGCTGAGCGCGACAAGGCGCTGCAGGACATCGAAGCGGCGATCGAGCACCGGCGGAAGCACCTCGCCATCGTCGAGGCTGAGCTCGCCGACTTCTACGCCAAGGCGGGCGTCACGCCGCCGGACGACGATCCTCCGGAGGCGTGAATGGCCCTCACGTCAGCACAGATTGTCACGCTGGCGTGTCAGATCGCCAAGGCGCCCGGCTACACCTCGCAGGCCGGGCAGATGCTCAACATGATTCTGGCAGATCTCTGTCAGACCTATGACTTCGAAGTCGCGAAGCGCCTCTACAGCTTCAACTTCAACCCAGGCCTCCAGGCGCTGGTAGGGCCCTCGATCTACGGATCCGGGCCCTATCCGCTGCCGGCCGATTTTCTGCGCTGCGTCGATGACGCCGCCGTCTGGTGGACGCTGCTCGGCGTCACCTACTTCCTGACGCCGATCGATCTCAGTGAATTCGATGCGGCGGTGCAGCAGGCGGGCATGCAGTCCTATCCGTACTGGATGGCCATCGACATGTCGCCGCTGGACTCCGCACAGCAGGGCGTCGCGAACAGCCCGCCCGTTGCCTACGTCTACTCGCCGCCCAGCGGCGCCTATCCGGTCTTCGTGCGCTACCAGTGCCAGATGCCGGACATCACGACGCCGGAAACCTCCAACGTCGTGCCCTGGTTTCCAAACAGCACCTACCTGAAGAGCCGCCTGGCCGGCGAGATCATGCAGCTCACCGACGATGAGCGCGCCGAGGCGTTTCTCGGTGAGGGGCCCGCGGGCGCGCAGGGCATCCTCACCCGCTACCTCAAGCTGAAAGACAACCAGTCGAACCGCGCCTCCACCGTGAAGCTCGACAAGCGCCGCTTCGGCCGCCGGTTCAGCACCTTGAAGAACACCAAGACCGTCGGGTGGTGACGTGGCCATCCGCAATTCACAGAAGCTGACGTTCACCGGCATCGGTGTCTACGACAGCATCGACGGAACGAATGCCCCGCCGGGCGCGCTGGCCGCCTGCACAAATCTGGTGCCCAACCCTTCCACCGCAGGCACCTTCGTTCCCAGGCCCGCGGCGGCGCAGCTGTCGGCGCTGGGCGGCGCCTACGGTGCGGTCACCGCGCTGCTCGTCGTCGGCACCCGCGCCTACGGCATGGCCGCCTCGAACGGCATCGCCGGCCACGACGTGCCTTTCTGCTACGACCTCGTGAACAACGTCATGGTGTCGATCTCGAACATCGTGAGCGCCAACACCCCCGTCTCGCAGTCGACGACAGGGGACTGGACGCCGCCGCAGATGCAGATGATCGCCAACCGCATCGTGGTGACGCATGTCGGGTTCGACGGCGCGACCCACTTCGTCGGTTGGATCGACCTCCGGAACTATACCTACGCCTCTGGCACCGGCACGACGCACAGCTCCACGCTGATCGATGGGCTGTCGTTCAATCCCTGGCTGCTGGCCGTTCAGCCAGGCGACAAGATCACCGGCACAGGCATTCCGGCCGGCACCTACGTCGTGTCGACCACCTCGACGAGCATCACGCTGTCTCAGGCCGCCGTGTCATCCGGCGCCGGCGTCGCGCTTACGATTACGAGCGGCACGACAGCGGCGCCCCTGTGGGGCTCGGGCCAGTTGTCCGGCAACCTGCAATTTGCCTCGCCGCCGGTGGCCGTGCAGCAGTTCAACGGTCGAGCCTACTATGCGGTGGGCAACGCCGTGATCGGCTCGGACAGCCTGCTGCCGCTGCAGACGACGAACGCGAGCCCGTTGTCGATCGTGATGGGGGACAGTTCGCCGATCACGGCGCTCGGCGGTCTGCCGCTCGCCAGTCAGGTGATCGGCGGCGTGATTCAGTCGGTCATCGCTTTCAAAGGCTCGGGGCTCTACTACCAGATCACCGGCGACCCGGCGACCAGCAACCTTGCGAGCAACGCCGTGCAGGGCTCGGTCGGAACGATTGCGTCCAATTCCGTCACCGCAACACCGCTCGGCCTTGCCTACATCGCACCGGACGGCTTGCGCATCGTGGGCCTGGACGGCAAGTCCTCCGAGCCGATCGGCGCGGACGGCCAGGGTGTTGCGGTGCCGTTCGTCTTTGCCGTGTCGCCGACACGCATCAACGCCGCTTATAATCAGAACGTGCTGCGCATCTCCGTGCAGAATGGGGATATAAACGGTCAGCCTACACAAGAGTGGTGGTATCATTTCACGCGCGGCATATGGACAGGACCGCATACCTTTCCGTGCAGCATGATTGCCGCCTACAACAACGGCGCGATTAACACGTTTGTTACTGCGCCAGTCGGCATAGCAGGCGCATTGTGGCGGTCCGATGCCGTACCTTCGCTGACTTCAACTTACGTTGAAAACGGAAGTAACCTTTCGTTTATTTATCAGACGGCGTTGTTGCCAGATAACCAGGCCGCGGCCATGAACCAAGTGGTCGAGAGCACCCAGGCCTATGCGCTGCCCGGCGCGCTGGCGATCACCGTGCTCGCACAAGACGAGTCCGGCAACCAGCTGGGACTCGTCACGCTGTCCGGCGGCGGTTCGCCTGGAAGCAGCTGGGGCTCATTCACCTGGGGCGGGTATCCCTGGGGCGCGTCCTTGGGACCGTTCAAGCAAGTTCGGC